>NZ_CALPCY010000004.1:0-172032 GCF_943193115.1 Otoolea muris | reverse complement strand
AAAGAGAAAAAGCAGGGCTGCTGGTTAGTAGCTGCGGCGAAAGGCAGGAGCTTTATTTTGAAACGAGCAGGGTATACAACGAACCAGAGCGGCGAGCGTGTGACACTTGCAGAGGCTATGGCTGATTATGCAAACGTGCAGAAAGCCTACAACAAAGCCAGAAAGTGCAAGCGATACCGCAAGGACGTTTTGCTATTTACCAAAGACAAAGAGGGCAATTTAGAAAAGGTGCGGGACGACATTCTAAACCTTTCCTATGAGCCAAGCGAGTACCATTATTTTAAGGTATTCGAGCCGAAAGAGCGGCAGATAATGGCGCTGCCATTCTATGACAGAGTGGTACAGCACGCCATAAACAACGTGCTAGAGCCTATATTTGACAAGCGCTTTATATCCCAGTCCTACGCCTGCCGAAAAGGTAAGGGTATGCACGCTGCATCTGATACGCTGCAAGGCTGGCTTTATGATTGGCAGAAATTCCACCCAGACGAGCCGCTTTATGCTATCAAGGCAGATATACACCACTATTTCCAGAGCATAGACCACGGCATACTTAAGGCTGAAATACGAAAAGCCATTAAGGACGCTGGGGTACTGGCGCTGCTGGATAAAATCATAGACCATAACGGCAATATGCCAGAGGGCGTAGGGATACCCGTAGGGAACCTTACAAGCCAGCTATTCGCTAATATTTATCTGGATAAGCTGGATAAGTACGTAAAGCACACACTGGGCGCAAAGCAGTACATACGGTACATGGACGACTTTATAATCTTAAGCCCAGACAAAGGCGAGCTGCGGCGCTGGCTGGCAGACATTGAGGCGTTTTTAAGGGACGAGCTGCGGCTTGCGCTTAACCCTAAAACTACGATACTGGCAGCAAAGAACGGGGTAGACTTTGTAGGCTACAAGCACAGGGCAACGCACAGAAAAGTAAGACCAGACAGCATTAAGCGTGTCAAGAGGACAATTAAGAAGTGCGAGAGCGGGAAAATCACGAAAGAGCAGCTACAAAAGAGTATACAGAGCTGGACGGGACACGCAGGACACGCCGACAGCTACAACCTACGAAAGAAAATAAAAACGCTGGCAGATGCAGCCATACAAAAGGCGGCATAGACCAGCAGGCGCAGGAGTGAGTACATGGGTAACAATTTGCTACAAGTGCTGCAAGAGCAGCAGAAAATTATTGAACAGCAAAGCAGGCTTATTGTGGATTTGACAGCCACGCTGGAAAACTGGGAAAGCGTAGCAGGGTACGACGGCGCAGAACTGAAAGAGCGGGCATTAAATTTGCAAAAGCAGAAAGGCAGGATTTATGGAAATGAAGATTTTGGAATTTATCAACATGGCGGCAAATAACAAGGTAATTGAGCTGGTGGTGCTTGCGATTGTATTCGATACAATCTTTGGAGTGCTGCGGGCGGTGCGTGAAAAGAGGTTTAACAGCTGCGCAGGGATTGACGGGGCTATCCGTAAAGTGGGTATGCTTATTTCCCTTGTGTTCATGCTGGCTATTGATATGCTGATAAAGGTTAATCTTATCGGCTTTATCCCAGAGGCAGCACGTAACCATTTGGGGCTTACGAGCGTGGGCGTGGCTGAATTTTTCGCACTTCTCTATATTGCCTATGAGGTAGTGAGCATCTTTAAGAACATGGCGCTTTGCGGGCTGCCCGTTAAGAAAGTCTGGGCGACGGTGCGGGCGTTTCTGGGGAAATATACAGACGAGCTGCCAGACACGGACGAGCTGGACGGAAACAGCACCACGGGCAGCGTAGAGGGCTACAGACAGCAGGAAAAATAATAAAACATAGACAGTATGCAGCAGGGCGCTTACGGGAAACCGTAGGCGCTTTTTGCAAATGAAAGGAGAGCAGAGGGCATGGCAGAGATTAAGAGCGAACACACAAAGGATATGACAGCAGAGGAACGGGAAGAGCTGCGGGCAAGGGTGGAGAACATGACACCAGAAGAGCTGCGGCAGTTTAGAAACTCTATGGACGCAGACGGCATGGGATTTTTTGGAGAGGAGAGCGTATAGCATGAAACAGCCAGTAATAAACAAACTGCTTACACCCTATAACTTTACGGACAAGAACAGTACAGCGCGCGTAAAATATATTGTTATCCATTATGTAGGGGCGCTGGGCGGCGCAAAGGCGAACTGCCAGTATTACGCAGGGCGGTATATCGGAGCGTCTGCGCATTTCTTTGTAGGATTTGACGGGGAGATATGGCAGGCGGTGGAAACCGAGGACATAGCGTGGCACTGTGGCGCAAACAGCTATAAGCACGCAGAGTGCAGAAACTCAAACAGTATCGGTATTGAAATGTGCGTGAGGAAGAGGAACACCGCCAGCATGGGGGCTACCGATAAAGATTGGTATTTTGAGGACGCAACGGTAGAGGCTACGGTAGAGCTTACACAATACTTAATGGATAAGTACAACGTGCCTGCGTCGCACGTCATAAGGCATTACGACGTTACGGGGAAGATTTGCCCTAACCCGTATGTATATAATGCAATGGCGCACACATGGGAGAAGTTTAAGCAGATGATAAGCGGCGCTGCATCTGCTGGCGGCAGCCAGACAAATAAATTATACCGTGTGCGCAAGAGCTGGGAAGATGCAAAGAGCCAGATAGGGGCTTTTTCTTCTCTGGATAATGCAAAGAAAGCCTGCACTGCTGGTTATAATGTTTATGACTGGGACGGCAAGGCGGTTTACAGCGTATTTGCAGGCGGCATGGTGCAGAACGGGAAC
Source organism: Otoolea muris (assembly GCF_943193115.1). NCBI lineage: Bacteria > Bacillati > Bacillota > Clostridia > Lachnospirales > Lachnospiraceae > Otoolea > Otoolea muris. The sequence continues at coordinate 169,264 of NZ_CALPCY010000004.1, read as the reverse complement.
ACGGAAAAAGCAATATGGGACTATCTGGCGGGCAAAGGCTTAAATGCCTGCGCCGTGGCAGGCTTAATGGGTAATCTGTATGCGGAAAGCGGGCTTAATTCCTGCAATCTGCAAAACAGCTATAACAAGAGCCTTAATATGACAGATGCGCAGTATACGGCTGCCGTGGATAATGGCAGCTACGGTAATTTTGTAAAGGACAAGGCGGGCTATGGGCTGGCGCAGTGGACGTATCATACAAGAAAGCAAGCGCTTTTTGATTATGCGAAAAAGGCGGGGGCATCTATTGGCAGTCTGGATATGCAGCTTGCTTTTTTATGGGACGAGCTGCAAGGCTATAAGTCTGTTATCAGCACGTTAAAGGGCGCAGGGAGCGTGCGGGCTGCCTCTGATGCCGTATTGCTGGGATTTGAAAAGCCAGCAGACCAGAGCGAGGCGGTACAGAAAAAGCGGGCAGAGTACGGCGAGGCATATTACAAGAAATACGCAGGCGGGCAGCAGGCAGCAGCGCCGCAGAAAACGCCGCAGGCGGCGGCAGGCGTGCCGTTTATGGTTAAGGTAGATATATTAGACCTTAATATAAGGACGGGCGCAGGGACGGACTACGCAAAGACGGGAGAGCATACGGGCAAGGGAGAATTTACCATTGTGGAAGTGAAAGCGGGCAAAGGTAGTACGGCAGGCTGGGGCAGGCTGAAAAGCGGCGCAGGCTGGATAAGTCTTGACTATGCCACACGCTTAGCGTAAGAAGAATGAGGGCAGGCGGCTTACGGGCTGCTTACCCTCTTATTTTTTTAAGGATATTACAGAATATGTATTGACATATTACAGAATATGAGATATAATTAAGACAGTTAAGGGAGATACATAACCCATAACAATAACTGGGCGGCAGGGAAAGGAGAAAATATGGACGAGGAAATGAACGTAGGCGAACTGCTTAAGGAAACAGCCGAGGAAAACCAGACAAGGAAAATACTTGAAATACTCAACGAGTGTAAAGACCTTGAAGAGGCTAAAGAAAAAGTAAGAGCCTTACTTAAGAAGTAAGGCGGGGATACAGAAAGGGCGGTGGACTTGCCAAAGCCGCCCAAACTGTTTAAAAGGATTATACATCATAAGGCAAGGGAAAGAAAGAGGTAAAATGCAGAAAGAAGAATTTAACCAGATAAAATATCAGAATGAATTTAAGAAAAAGAATTATGATAGGTTTGAGCTGGTAATGCCGAAAGGACAAAAAGAAGTCATTAAACAACGTGCAAAAGCGGCAGGGCAGAGCATAAGCGAATATATAAATACCGCTATTGCAGAGAAAATGGCTAAAGATTAGAAAGTGAGGTTTATTTATCATGGGTAAAAAGAAAATGGTACTTTATGGGGCGGCTGCGCTATTTGCAGTAAGTGGAGTGGTGGCGCTGCCGTCTGGAAATATTACGGGCGGTATCGGCTGCATAGTGATTGCTGCGGTATGTTTTCTGCTGGCACGCAAACCAGCAAAAGAGGCAGCAAGGCAGCAGGCAACACCAAGGGCAACGGGAGCGCCTGCCACTGGCAGCAGAATTGCGGAAACCATACGCACGAAAGTAGTAGGCGTGACATACCAGAACGACGACGGTGAAAGCAGGCAGGATATATTAAGCCGTATGACTGGCGACGAGGAAATAGAGGTAGAGAAAACCACATATAACGGAGAGCCTGCCGCATATGTAAAATGGGGAAATAAAATATTGGGGTATTTATCGGCAGAACTGGCAAAGGATTTGGCGGCAAAGTATCCTAATGCCCGCTATACCGCAGAAATACTGGAAATTTCTGGGGGGGGGGGTACAGACGTTTGGGTGTAATATAGAGCTTGACGTTATTGTAGAAGAACAGCAACGTAGTCAGCGTACAGCGGGCGAAACGATAGTATATATAGACCGCAGCAGTAAAAAGTACCATAGTAAGCCTAATTGTTCTGGAATGAAAAACCCAAAGGGCATACCGCTAAGCCAAGCAAAGAAAAAATACACAGCTTGTAAGAAATGCTGTAAATGAGCTATGAAATAAGAGCCGCAGACTTGTAAAAGAGTTTGCGGCTTTTCGTCGTATATAGACCACAACGAAAGAGAGGCAGAAACAATGGCAAATAAAAAGGGCAGCCACCAGCTGACAAGGGCAGATAGGATAAAGATAGAGGCGCTGCTAAAAGAGGGATTAAGCAAGGCAAAAATAGCAGCGCATCTGGGAGTACACCGCAGCACTATATATAATGAGCTGAAAAGGGGAGAGTACGAACACCGTAATAGTGACTGGACGACAGAAATAAGATACAGCCCAGACATAGCACAGGAAAAGGCAGAGGAAAATTTAAAGGTAAGAGGCACACAGCTTAAAATAGGCAACGATATTGCATATGCAAATTACATAGAGGACAAGATAGTAAACGAGGATTACAGCCCAGCAGCAGTGCTGGGAGAGCTTAAGGCGCAGGGTAGAGAGGGAGAATTTAATACTACCGTCTGCGTGGCTACTCTTTACAGCTACATAGATAAGGGCGTTTTCCTTAAGCTGACAAATAAGGATTTACCAGTAAAGAAGAATAAAAAGCGGGGCTATAAGAAAGTACGCAAGCAGCAGGCACGGGCAGCAGCAGGCGACAGCATAGAAAAACGCCCAGAAGAGATAGACAAGCGGGAAGAGTTCGGACACTGGGAAATGGATAGTGTAATAGGCAAGCGGGGAGTATCTAAAAACGTGCTGCTGGTACTGACGGAAAGAAAGACACGGGACGAGATTATATTTAAGCTGCCAGACCATACGGACGAGGCGGTAGTAGCGGCGCTGGATAGATTAGAGCGCAAATATGGTGCGGATATGTTTAAGCAGATATTTAAGACAATTACGGTAGACAACGGCAGCGAGTTTGCAGACGTGAACGGCTTAGAGCGTTCTATACTGGAAGAGGGAGAAAAGAGGACACATTTGTATTACTGCCACCCATATAGCAGCTGGGAGCGTGGCACGAATGAGGTAACAAATAAAATGGTGCGCCGCAAAGTGCCAAAGGGTACAAACTTTGACGATAAGACCGACGAGGAAATAGAGAAAATAGAGGGCTGGATAAACGGCTACCCACGCAGGATACATGGCTACCGTTCTGCTGGGGAGCTTTTCACAGAAGAGCTGGAAAAGCTGGCTTAATATCAGATATAGCGACTTTGAGAGGCTGGCAGCAGTGGCAGCCTTAAAGCTGCGCCCATTCCAGCAAAAGGGAGTTTACAAGGCGGGCGCACTCTGGTATAGTAAGGGTAGCACATCTGCTGTATTTCATTCTGTATAGTTAAATTCTACAAAATACCCACTACCCAATTAGTAAATATGCCGAAAGTGAAAAATTGTTCAAAAAAAGGTTGAAATTTTTAAAAATCTATAAAATTTCAAAAAACACTTGACATTTTCTTTAAGATAAAGTAAAATGATTAACGTCGCTGGAACAGTGCAGCGGGTAGGAATCAAAGGATTTCTCAGGATGCCCAGATAGCTCAGTTGGTAGAGCAGAGGACTGAAAATCCTCGTGTCACTGGTTCGATTCCGGTTCTGGGCATTAGAATTTTATATTTATTATGCGGGTGTAGTTCAATGGTAGAACACTAGCCTTCCAAGCTAGATACGTGGGTTCGATTCCCATCACCCGCTTTTTCGACGCAACCTTGTAAGTACAGGATTTTCCTTGTAGTTACAAGGTTTTTTGGTGTCTGTTATGGGAAAATATAAACATATCTTATCCTCAAATACAAAGCTTTTTTGGGGTATGTATCACACGAAATCACATGGTTTTTATTCCCCTAAAATGCGCATTGATTTTTTAATCCTGTTATTTCAGGTCCGGAAATCTTAATTTGACAAATCATCCAAGCGGGCACACAATATACGTAACAGGAGAACCGTTGGCCAGATCAAGCCTGGCCTCCTTTCTTTCGTCCGGCGGCTGACATAACACCCCAACGGTTCCCCGGTTAAGCATAATATATTGTCATGGTGCGGTCATTTAAAATTTTGTTCTATGCAATTTCTTCAATCCGTTGTTTAATCCGTCGAACCTCATTTTCCAGACGGTTCACCCGGAGCAGAAGCATTTCTTTTTCAGCCTCCACTTTTAGGGCGTCATCAAGTTTTCGGGAGAGGTCAAGGTGGCCTTCGGCGATAATATGGATTTCCTTGTTGGTTTCATTTTCCAAGGTCATTTGAACTTCTGTTACTTTTGTCTCCATCTTATCGAGTCTTTCGTGTATAGGCTTGTTTGTCTCCTTTACGATTTCAGCTATCATTTCCAGATCTTTTTTCTCTAACATCTTTTTATCCTCCTTCAGTTTTGGTTTTATAAGGCCCCTCAGGCTTCCCATCATTTTTCTCTTTCAAAGAATGATTAGATTTTCTCAATAACAGCAAGCGCTGGTTCAAACATAATTCTATAGGTTGTGGATAATTTCTTCAGCAGGAACGCAGGTTTTCTATAAAACAACAAAAATCTTGTTAAAAATAAATCCGGCTCAAAGGCGCTTAAACTATCGCTCTGTTACAGTTTAACTGCCGGGGATTTCCCGGGGCTCTTCAGGTTTTTTTGTTGCTTTTTTTACCCGTTCGGTTTCCCTCTCTATTATGAGATCGACGGTTTCTCTGCCGTATTGGTCCAGGTTACGATATTTTTTTATATGTTCATATTCTGAAGGTTTTAATTTATATGAATAAAGAGTTTCCTTATCTTCTTGAAGGCCATAAATAAAATCAGCGGAAACGTTAAATTATCTGCAAATCATTTTTATAAAATCAGAATTCGGTTCCCTGACTCCGACTTCATAATTATTATATGTTGTATATTGAATCCCTATAAATTCGGCAAACCTTTTTTTGTTCAAACCGGTTTGCTCCCGTATTTCGCGTAGTTTATCGTTTATCATCATGTCTCTCCTTTGTATGTTTATGATATTACACATTTTGTAGGATGTCAATCTGATAGCATACAAAACAGGAATTTAGCTGTATATGAAAATGTGGAACTTTAAGAGAAGGTTCCACATTTTTTTGCGCAGCCCATGCAAAGGAACACGCCGCCAAAGCAGAGCTTTTGTGAGCGCTTTGAATCAGACAGGAAGGAGGCATTCTTTCCTGCCCGATTTAAAACAGAAATAGTATATCAAACCAATCGCCAACGCCTCTTCTTGTCAAAACCCACAAAAAAAACGCAAAAGGCACACGTTATTATAGCTTTTTGTATATATCCGATAGTTGTAATTGCACTATCAAGTTGATAGTGTTTTTTCGGCAAAGGTGCTACAATAATTTCAGATGTTTTGCTGATGGAAAAGGATATCGTTAAAAAGGTGAGGAAAAATCGAGGGGGGGGGGTATCATGAAAGGCGATGTCAACATCCGGCATCTGGAATATTTTACGAAGGTGGCGAAGCTGGGCTCGATTAATAAAGCGGCCCAGGCGCTGTTTATTTCTCAGCCGTATCTGGGGAAGATTATCCACGATTTGGAGGAAAATCTGGGGGTGCGGCTTTTTAACCGGAGCCGTTCGGGGGTCATTTTGACTTCTGAAGGATTGGAGTTTCTGAGGCGTTCGGAGCGTGTGCTCAAGGAGCTGGACGGCCTTTGGTTCCGCGAGGAGAAAGAGGGGGAGGTGAAAGATCCGCTGGCTGTGTCAATGACGCGCTTTTCGCATATCATGGAAAGCTTCAGCGAGGTAGTGATGCGCCATAAGGACAGGCCGTCCTATTCGCACCGCCTGTATGAGGGAAATTCCGATGAGGCGATAGAAGATGTGGTTTCCGGGCGTGTGAATGTGGGCGTGTTTCATTTTGACAGCCGTAAGAGGAAGGAGATGACGGAGCAGCTTGAGGAAAAGGGGCTGGAGTATCACTTTCTGGCCAATGTGGAGCCGCATATTGTGATTTCCAACAAGCATCCGTTGATTTTGCAGAACCGCCCGGTAAATCTGCACACCCTGGCGGAGTATGGTTTTTTGTGGTATCTGGGCCAATGCGATGATTATATTTATGAGCTGTTGGGGAACTGCAGCCCGGACGTGGAAAAGATGCGGTCAAAGATTATCTACCTGACCAGCCGGGCGACGCTGATGTATATGATCTCAGTGAGCGACTGCTACAGCATCGGCATCCATGATTTCGCATTGCAGGAGGCGTCCTATCAGGCGACATCGATACCGATTCAAAACAGCGGGTTTATGCTGGAATTTGGTTATGTCATGCCTGCCGGGGCTCAGATTACTGATATTACAAAGGAATTTATCTATGATTTGAGACGGAGGCTGTCTTAAATGGCTGTCAGACTGTTTTAAAATGTGGGGAGGTTAAGCAATGGAACTACAGATAGTAGAGCAGGCGGTCGCAGCGGCGAGTGACAAGACCTGCGAGGGAAAGGTTGCAACGTATATCCCGGAGCTGGGAAAGGCGGACGGCAGCCGGGTAGGCGTAAGCGTATTTTCCAGATCCGGAGAGAGGCTCTCGGTGGGAGATACAAAAACGCGTTTCAGTATTCAGAGTATTTCCAAGGTGATCAGCCTGGCTGTGGCTCTGGAGCTGTGCGGGTTTGATATGGTGTTTCAGAATGTGGGCATGGAGCCCTCCGGCGATGCGTTTAATTCCATGGTAAAGCTGGAATATGCGCACAGCGTGCCGTATAACCCGATGATTAATGCAGGGGCCATTGTGATTGCGAGCTATCTGGCGCGGCGGATTTCATTTGAGGAGATGATGCGGACCAGCCGGTCGTTATGCCTGGATCCGGACATTGTTCTGGATGAAAATGTATACCGGTCGGAGATGTCGAACATTTCCAGGAACCGCGCGATTGCATATTTGCTGGAAAGCAAGGGGTACATAGAAAAGGATGTGGAAAAATGCCTGCATTTTTATGTTAAAATGTGTTCTCTGAGCGTGACGGCAGAGAGCCTGGCCGGCCTGGGGCTGGTTCTGGCCAATGACGGGATCCATCCGGCGACAGGGGAACGGCTTTTACAGGAGCAGACCGTCCGGGTGGTAAAAACGATTATGCTGACCTGCGGGATGTACGACGGTTCAGGGCAATTTGCAGTGCGTGTCGGTATCCCGTCTAAGAGCGGCGTCGGCGGAGGCATCCTGTCCGTGATTGACAGGGAAATGGGAATCGGAATCTACGGCCCTGCCCTTGACGATAAGGGGAACAGCGTGGCAGGACGGTATATTCTGGAATATTTGTCTGAAAAATGGCATCTGCATTTATTTGACAACAGAAAATAAAAATAAGGGGAATGTTTAGTATGATGGATTTATATGGAAAACTGATAGGACAGCTCAGCAATTATCTGTACGGCTATATCCTGATTGTTCTGCTGCTCGGCGGAGGTATTTATTTTACGATCCGGACAAAGGGCGTGCAGTTAAAGTATCTGGCGGAATCGCTCCGTATTGTGCTGGAGCCGGCGGAGGACGGAAAGGACTCGATTTCCTCGTTCCAGGCCCTGATGGTCTCCACCGCGTCGCGCGTCGGCACCGGAAATATCGCGGGTATTTCAACGGCGATCTGTATCGGCGGATCAGGCGCGGTATTCTGGATGTGGATGACTGCGCTCTTAGGCTGCGCGACGGCCTTCCTCGAAGGCACGCTGGCCCAGATTTACAAGCGCCGCGCCGAAGACGGAAGCTGTTACGGCGGCCCGTCCTACTACATTGAAAGCGTGCTTCACAACAGAAAGCTGGGCGTTGTATACGCTGTGTTCATGATTCTCACCTATATGATTGGCTTTAACCTCGTGGCATCGTTCAATATCGTCGATTCCTTTAAGGTATACAGCTTCTTTACCCCGGGTATCACTCCGTGGATCATCGGCGGCATCATTGCGCTGATATTCGGCATCTGCATCAGCGGAGGCGGAAAGCAGATTGCAAAGGTGACCGGTTTCCTGGTTCCGGTGATGGGCGTTCTCTACATCGCGGCTGCCCTGCTGATCATTGTGATGCATTTAAACCGCATTCCGGCCGTGTTTGGAAGCATCTTTGCAGGCGCATTTGATTTTAAAGCCATCTTTGGCGGTTTTTCGGGTTCTGTTATCATGCTGGGTATTAAGAGGGGCCTGTTCTCCAACGAGGCAGGTGTCGGAGCGTCCGCGACAGCCGCCGGCTCTGCCAGCGTGTCCCACCCGGTAAAGCAGGGGCTTGTACAGGTTCTGTCCGTGTTTATTGATACGATCGTAATCTGTTCCGCAACCGCGTTTCTGCTCCTTTGCTCCGGAGTAGAGCCGGAGGCGGAGATGGCTGGCATGGCCTATGTACAGACAGCGATGTCAAATGTATTCGGCAGCTTTGGAGTGGTGTTCATCACGGTTGCCCTGAATCTGTTTGCGTTTACAACGCTGATCGGAAACTACTTTTTCACGGAAACCGGTATCGCATACTTATGCGGAAAAACGCCGTCCAAGACGATCCGGTGGACACAGAGAGCCATCGCTGTTATTGTCGTGGTGATCGGCGCTGTGGCGAGCCTTGGTATTGTATGGGATACGGCGGATGTTCTGATGGGAATCATGGCGGTGATCAATGTGCCGGTTATCATGATGCTGTCAGGCCGGGCCCTCAATTGCCTGGAGGATTACAGGAAGCAGAAGAAGGAAGGGAAGAATCCGGTGTTCAGGGCTGCGGAGATCGGCCTGAAGGAGGAGACGGATTTCTGGAAGTAAATAGCGGGATATCCCGTTTGATTTAGTATTAAGGAAAGCGTTGCAGATATACACAGCCATTCCGCATCTGTCCCGGCTGTCTATATCTGGAGCGCTTTTTGCATGTTTCAGTTTATATGACGGCGGCCGCCTCACATCCCCCCTGGCCGGCAAATTCTCCCGTCTCCCCCTGAAACTCTTGCAATTAAAACCCTCATCTCTTATAATAAAAAAAGCATAAAAACGGATAACGCGGGCAAGTTATCCGGACTGTCATGAAAAAGGCCCGCGGCCTGCGAATCACAGCCCTGGCGCGGAAGGCATTTTCGCCTTCCGCGGTAACACAGGCGCGGGCCGCGGCAAAGAGGGAGGCCATGCCATGGAAAAAAAGTGTATTGGTATTGATGTGGGAGGCACGACGGTAAAGCTCGGGTTATTCGAGGCGGACGGCGCCCTGATCCGGAAGTGGGAGGTTCCCACCAGAAAGGAGGAGGGAGGCGTCCATATTCTTCCGGATGTGGCGGCGTCTGTGCGGGCAGCGCTGGCAGAGGAGCGCCTGAGCCTGTCCGATGTGGCGGGAGCCGGGATGGGGATTCCGGGGCCTGTGCTGGAGAACGGCTATGTGGAAGTCTGTGTAAATCTGGGATGGCGCGATATGAATCCGCAGCAGATTTTAAGCGGCCTTCTCGACGGCCTGCCGATCTGCTCCGGAAATGACGCCAATGTGGCGGCGCTGGGCGAGATGTGGCAGGGCGGCGGCAAGGGTTACAGCGATATTGTGATGGTAACGCTCGGGACCGGCGTGGGGGGCGGCGTGATTTTAAATCAGAAGATCGTTTCCGGAAAGCATGGCCTGGCCGGGGAGATCGGGCATATCCGTATCCGCGAGGGCGAGAAGGAGTCGTGTAACTGCGGGGGACATGGCTGCGTGGAGCAGATCGCGTCCGCGACCGGCATTGCCAGGGAGGCCAGACGCGCCATGGCGGCAAATCCGGAGACAGCGTCGGCGATGCGCCGTTTCGGCGATGCGGTAACGGCCAAGGATGTGCTGGACTGCGCGAAGGAGGGCGACGCCATGGCCCTGGAGGTGATGGAGACCGTCGGTTATTATCTGGGCTGGGCGCTGGCCGTGGTGTCCATGACCGTGGATCCGGAGCTGTTCGTGATCGGCGGCGGCGTGTCAAAGGCGGGAAGCTTCCTGATTGATTTCATACAGAAGTATTATGAACGGTTCACGCCGATTTCGGAGAATAAGGCCGGGATTACGCTTGCAACGCTTGGAAATGACGCGGGGATCTACGGGGCAGCCAGATTACTTCTGTAGTTAATGGCAGAGCGGGCCCGGTGTATGAGGGCGTCAGACATGAGGAGACCCCGGAGCCAGAAGGCTACCAGGGTAATTATGAAAAATCTATATGCAACATTACCAAAAAACAAATTAAAAAACTCATTTCTTTATGCTATTAGTATAAAAATCATATATGAACAAAATGTGAATGACCTGTAAACAGATTTTGAATATTAGGCGGGAAAGGAGACGAGGCGGCGCGGGATATCTGCACTGACAGACGGCAGAAATCCCGGCGGCTGCAGGAGGGAGAATATGGCAGCAAAGAAGGCAAAGAAAACGATTGTGATCGGACACAAGAATCCGGATACGGATTCGATCTGCTCCGCCATCTGCTATGCAAATTTAAAGAACCTTCAGACCGGGAATGAATATATGCCCGGGCGGGCGGGGCATATTAATCCGGAGACGCGTTTTGTGCTGGATTATTTTAAGGTAAGCGCGCCGAAGGAGATCGATACGGTCAAGACGCAGGTAAAGGATATCGAGATCCGGGAGACAAAGGGAGTGCGCAAGCAGATTTCCCTTAAAAAGGCGTGGAATGTGATGCAGGAGGCCAATGTGGTCACGATTCCCACTGTGACGGAGGACAATGTGCTGGAAGGGCTGATCACGGTTGACGACATCACCGGCGCGTATATGAATGTCTATGACAGCCGGATTTTATCCAAAGCCTCTACTTCCTATGCGAATATCATTGAAACCTTAGAGGGCGCGATGCTGGTGGGGGATGAGGAAGGATATTTCAGGGAAGGCAAGGTTCTCATCGCGGCGGCCAACCCGGATATGATGGAGTATTACATAGAGAAGCATGATCTGGTGATTCTGGGAAACCGGTATGAATCCCAGCTCTGCGCCATCGAGATGGAGGCGGGCTGTATTATCGTGTGCGAGGGCGCGGGCATTTCCATGACGATCAAGAAGCTGGCGCAGGAGAGGGGCTGCACGGTCATCACTACGCCGTACGACACGTATACGGTGGCGCGGCTTATCAACCAGAGCATGCCGATCAGCTACTTTATGAAGACGGAAAAGCTAATCACCTTTGATATTGAGGATTATATTGACGATATCAAGGAGGTCATGGCAAGCAAGCGGCACCGCGACTTCCCGATTCTTGACAAAAACGGGAAGTATAAGGGCATGATTTCCCGCCGGAACCTGCTGGGCGCGAGAGGGAAAAATGTGATTCTGGTGGATCACAATGAGCGCAGCCAGGCCGTGGACGGCATTGAGAATGCAAGCATACGGGAGATCATTGACCATCACCGCCTCGGCACGGTGGAAACCATGGGCCCCGTATTTTTCCGGAACCAGCCCCTGGGCTGTACGGCCACGATCATTTATCAGATGTACAATGAGGCCGGGATCGAGATTGAGAAGAAAATTGCCGGCCTGCTCTGCAGCGCGATCATTTCCGATACGCTTTTATTCCGCTCCCCGACCTGTACGCCGGTGGATAAGGCGGCGGCCATGGCATTGGCTGAGATAGCGGAGGTGGATGTCAATGATTTGGCAAGCAAAATGTTCGCAGCCGGAAGTAAATTGAAGGGAAAGAGCGACGCGGAGATATTTTATCAGGATTTCAAGCACTTTACAGCCGGAAAGACCACCTTTGGCGTGGGCCAGATCACCTCGTTAAACGCAGACGAGCTGGAAAAGCTCCGGGATCGGATGCTTGCATATATGAAAAAGGCGCGGGAAGAGGAAAAGGTGGATATGATGTTCTTCATGCTCACCAATATTCTCACAGAATCCACGCTGCTTTTGTGCGAGGGGCAGGGGGCGGAACAGCTTGTCTATGAGGCGTTCCATCTCCCGGAGGCACAGCAGGGCGAGAGCGGGACGCAGTGTGTGAACCTGGCCGGCGTGGTGTCCAGAAAGAAGCAGCTTGTGCCAGGGCTTATGGTGGCGACAGAACAGTAGGCAGCAGTTTCAATAAGGAAGGATGGCATAGGATTAAAATGGAAGAAGAAAAGGTATATTGGAAGCCGGGCAATTTGATTTATCCGGTTCCGGCCGTGATGGTGACTGTGGCGGACGGCGAGGGGAAGAGCAATATCCTGACGATTGCCTGGACGGGTACGGTCTGCACGAATCCGCCGATGGCCTATATTTCCGTGCGGCCTGAGCGGTATTCCTATGGGATGCTGAAAAAGACAGGAGAATTCGTGATTAATCTGACGACCGAGGCGCTTGTGCATGCCACGGATTACTGCGGGGTGACTTCCGGCAGGGATAGGGATAAGTGGAAGGATACAGGGCTGACGCCCGGCAGGGCCTCTGTGGTAAACGTGCCGGTCATCATGGAAAGCCCGGTACATATTGAATGCAGGGTGACGGAAGTGAAGGAGCTCGGCTCCCATCACATGTTTCTGGCAGAGGTCGTCGCGATTGATGTGGATGGGAAGCAGATCGATGAAAAGGGAAAGTTTCATCTGGAACAGACAAAGCCGATCGTGTACTCGCACGGCGAGTATTATGGGCTGAACGAGCTTTTGGGAACCTTTGGATACAGCATCAGGAAGAAGAAATAGACGGGCAAAGCAAGATGGGCAGAAATATTACATTAATCGGAATGCCGGCGGCCGGAAAGAGCACAGTGGGCGTGCTCCTGGCAAAACGGCTGGGATATTCGTTTGTGGATGTGGATATCGTGATTCAGAACCAGGAGGGCAAGCTTTTAAAGGAGATCATCGCTGAGCAGGGGCTTGACGGCTTTCTGGAGGTGGAAAACCGCGTGAATGCGCGGATTTCGGAACACGAAGCAGTGATCGCCCCCGGCGGAAGCGTGATTTACGGCAAAGAGGCCATGGAAAACCTGAAATCACAGGGCGTAGTGGTCTACTTAAAGATCAGCTTTGAGGAGCTGGCCGAGCGTTTGGGGAATGTGGTGGACCGCGGAGTGGTGCTGCGTGAGGGGATGACGCTGCGGGATCTGTATGAGGAGCGGATCGCGTATTTTGAGAAATACGCAGACATTACGATCGATGAAGAGGGAAAAGATTTCGGGGAGGTTGTGGATGAGCTGAGGAGGCTTATGGAGGCCCGCGGATTCTTCAAAAAAGGCAGGAGAGAGCATGGATAAAAAGGATATCTGTTATACAACCTACGTGGATATTTTAAAGCGCGAGCTTGTCCCGGCCATGGGATGCACAGAGCCGATCGCCATTGCATACTGCAGCGCAAAGGCCAGATCCGTTCTGGGAACGCTTCCCGACGAGGTGTATCTTAAGGTCAGCGGCAATATCATAAAGAATGTAAAGAGCGTGATTGTGCCGAATTCCGGGGGCAGGCGGGGGCTTGCGGCCGCGGCGGCCATCGGGATCCTGGCAGGGGACGAGACGCGTGAGCTGGAGGTTCTTTCCGGCGTCACGGATGAGGCCGCGCGCGGCCTGGGCGCGTACATGGAGAAAACGGGATTTACAGTGATTCCGGTCGAAACGCCGTATCTCCTCGATATGGCGGTGGAAGTGAAAAAGGACGGCCATACGGCGCGCGTGCGGATCGCCCAGGAGCACACGAATGTGATTGAGATTCAGAGAGACGGGGAAACTCTGTTTGAAAAGGCCGTTAAAGAGGATGGCGCGCAGGACGGGCCGGACTACGGCATGCTGACGATTGAACGTATCTACGATTTTGCGGTTACCGCGGATCTGGAGGATGTAAGAGAGATTCTGGATCGCCAGATCGAATATAATACGGCGATATCACAGGAAGGGCTGCGGGGAGATTATGGGGCCAATATCGGGCGGATCCTCCTGGAGGAATACGGGGATTCTGTTGAAAACCGCTTAAAGGCCGTGGCGGCGGCCGGATCCGATGCCAGGATGAACGGCTGCGATCTGCCGGTCATCATCAATTCTGGGAGCGGGAATCAGGGAATGACAGCCTCCCTGCCTGTGATCGAGTACGCGAGGGAGAAACAATGCGGCAGGGAACAGCTCTACCGCGCGCTCCTTATCTCCAATCTGATGACACTGCATCAGAAGACGGGGATCGGCCGTCTGTCAGCCTATTGCGGGGCAGTCAGCGCCGGAGCGGGAGCCGGGGCCGGGATCGCCTATCTGGACGGCGGCGATCTGACGGTGCTGGCACATACGCTTGTCAATGCGCTGGCCATCACCTCGGGGATCGTCTGCGACGGGGCCAAGGCGTCGTGCGCGGCGAAGATTGCGGCAGCGGTAGACGCAGGTGTACTGGGCTATAAGATGTACAAAACAGGACGGCAGTTCTACGGCGGGGACGGCCTGGTGGCCAAAGGAGTGGAGAATACGATACGCAATATCGGCCGGTTGGGGAAGGACGGTATGAGAGAGACGGATAAAGAGATCATCCGTATTATGACAGAGTAATCTGTGACAGGGGAAGTGTTTGTGTGCGGCGCGGCTCGTACGCCAGGCCGGAGTAACGTTTAAAGGCCGTCCGTTTTGAAAGGTAAGGGGAATATGAATGAACAGATAACTGCAACGAGGCAGGAGCGCTTTCTTCTTCTGTCTTTGCTGCCGCTTTTTTTTATTTTAGCCGGGCTGTCTCTGCAGCCTCTAAAAGGGATCTTTACAGGGCTTTACACCCTGATCCGGGAGCCGGATTTCCTGATCACGGACTATATCGCCGTCGGAGGGATTGGGGCCGCGCTGGTGAATGCGGGCATGATGACCGTGATCAGCATTGTCCTGATCTACAATCTTGGAATGGAGATGGACGGCCATACGATCACGTCAAGCTGCCTGATGTTCGGCTTTTCCCTTTTTGGAAAGAACCTGCTCAATATCTGGGCTATTTTCCTGGGGGTGTACCTGTACTCGAAGTTTCACAGGACGCATTTATCAAAATATATTTATGTGGCGCTGTACGGTACGAGCCTGTCGCCCATCATTACAGAGATTATGCTGATTGGCCATCTGCCTTTGGTGGGCCGCATGCTTTTAAGCCTCTCTGTGGGGGTCTGCATCGGTTTTGTGCTCCCGCCTCTGTCAACGCATGTCCACTATGCCCATCAGGGCTATTCGCTTTATAATGTGGGTTTTTCGGCCGGGATCATTGCAACGGTGATTGTCTCATCGCTAAAGTCCTTTGGGATAGAGACAGAGGCAAGGCTTATCTGGTCCACAGGGAATAACGGCCTGTTTCTGGGGCTTTTGGTCATGCTGTTCGGGGGTATGATGATGGGCGGCCTGGTGTTTGGGGAAAAGTATGTGCTCGCCGCCTATGTCCGGATCCTGAAAAGCCGGGGGATCGGCGGAACCGATTACCTGCTTGAAGAAGGCGGACCGGCGGTGCTGCTCAACATGGGGATCAACGGCCTGTTTGCCACCGTGTTCGTCCTGGCTGTGGGAGGGGATCTGAACGGCCCGACCCTGGGCGGGATCTTTACGATCGTGGGCTTCAGCGCGACGGGAAAGCACCTGCGCAACATATGGCCGATTATGGCGGGCGTCTGCCTGGCCAGCCTGGCCGGAGCGTGGAGTATAACGGATCCTTCGGCGATGCTGGCGCTCCTGTTTTCCACCACGCTGGCCCCCATTGCGGGTGAATTCGGGATTGTGGCCGGCCTGCTGGCCGGATTCCTGCACAGCTCGGTGGCCCTGAATGTGGGCATTGTCTACGGGGGGATGAATCTTTATAACAATGGATTTGCCGGCGGTATCGTGGCCATCTTTATGGTTCCGGTGATCCGCTCCATCCAGGACAGGAGAGCGAGGGCCAAGGGGGAGCTCTCCCTGTAGGCTGCGCGTGATGTTTGCTGAAGACGGCTCCCTGCGTGTGAGCACAGCAAAATCGGCGCAGGGACATCATTTAAGGAAGAGAAGTTAATTGGTTACTATCCACAGGTAGTATTCCGCGAAGCGTGTTACGGTTCACGGAGCGGCTGCTTTTTAGCCGCCGTGAATCGTAACGTTAATTGTTTGCTGTATGACAGGAGGTAGGTAGTATTTCCATATCATTTTTATTATTAATGATTTCCGTTGTCATTTTTGTGTGCATCGCGGGCAGCCGGGTTTCCGGGCGGCTCGGGGTTCCCACGCTGTTTGTGTTTATCGTGCTGGGCATGATGTTCGGATCCGACGGCTTTTTAAAAATTCCGTTTGATAATTACCTGATAGCCGAGCAGCTTTGCACGGCCTCGCTGATTTTTATTATGTTTTACGGCGGGTTTGGCACAAGGTGGAGCGAGGCGAAGCCGGTCGCGGTCCGTTCCATTCTGCTGTCCTCAGCGGGCGTGATCCTAACCGCGCTCCTGACCGGGCTGTTCTGTCATTTTGCGCTGCGCATGGATCTTCTGGAGAGCATGCTGTTAGGCGCGGTGCTGGGCTCGACCGATGCGGCCTCGGTGTTCTCGATCCTGCGCTCCAGAAAGCTGAACTTAAAATACGGTTCCGCCTCCATGCTGGAGCTGGAGAGCGGCAGCAACGACCCGTTTGCCTATATGATGACCATGATTGTCCTGTCCGCCATGTCCGGAACCGCCGACGCGGGCTCGATTGTCCGCATGCTGGCAGCGCAGCTCATATTCGGCCTTCTGGTGGGCTGGGCGGTGGCGGCTGCGGCCTCCTGGTTCCTGAACCGTTTTCAGTTTTCCGGAGAGGGCTTTGACACTATCTTTGTCTTTGCCGTGGCCATGGTTTCCTATGCGTTTTCCTCCTGTATCGGAGGAAACGGTTACTTAAGCACATACCTGACCGGTATTATCCTGGGAAATCAGGAGGTAAAGAACCAGAAGACGCTGGTCAGCTTTTTCGATGTATTTACCGGGCTGATGCAGATTCTGCTCTTTTTTCTTCTCGGCCTTCTCGCTTTCCCGTCCCAGATGGCGGCGATCCTGGGGCCGGCCGCATGTATCGCGCTGTTTTTGACGTTTGTGGCCAGGCCGGCGGCTGTGGGCCTTCTGCTTGCGCCGTTCAAACCCAGGCTGGGCCAGTATCTGGTGGTGTCATGGGCCGGTCTGCGCGGCGCGGCCTCAATCGTATTTGCCATCATGGCCACGGTCGGGGATGTGTATACAAAAAACGACATTTTCCATATCGTGTTCTGTGTCGTCATGTTTTCGATTATCTTTCAGGGCTCCCTGCTCCCGGAGGTGGCAAAGCGTTTTGACATGATTGACAAGAACGCGGATGTCATGAGAACCTTTACGGACTACACGGAGAATACGCAGATCCAGTTTATCCAGCTTCACATCAATGAACACCATCCATGGGCGAACCGGAAGATCTGTGACATTGACCTCATACCGGGGACGCTGATTGCGGTGATCAAGCGGGGGAAGGAGATTGTGGTTCCCAAAGGACAGACAATGATCTTGAAGCAGGATATTGTCGTGCTGGGCGCGCAGGGATTTGAGGATAACCGCGGGATTCTGCTGAAGGAGATTCCTATCACAAAGGCGCATAGGTGGTGCGATAAGCGCATATCAGAGGCGAAATTTAATAAAAATACGATCATTGTTATGATAACGCGCGGGGATGAGGTGATCATTCCGGACGGGAATACGCAGATGCATGATGGGGATCTGGTGGTGACATATTCGCAGAAGCTGGCGGCGAAAGGGTAGTAAAGGGCGGCTGCCTGTTCTTTTCGGTAGGATATTCTATACATCCGATAACAGGAAGTCAGGCCTATGTTTCGCAGAAAGATTATGATGAAGGAATTATGATTGAAAATGCGCTTTATCAGTGGTTTTGTAACTGGCTGAACGGAATGGATTTTGAAAACATGTCTGAGATGCAGAGGGCGCGGATAGCATTAATTAACTTAAAACCCATTGGGAGAAATACCGGTGGGTTTGTAACAGTTCAGGCAACCTGAACTGTTACGTGAGTTTTTCATTTTTCGACAGATTTCATACTTTCATGTATTCCCTTCTCTCCTAAAATCGCTTATAATGTTTTACATCAGAGAAAGCGGGCAGCGCTCCCTATTTGGAGGATACGCACCTTCGGGACTGGTTTAATTTAGGTTAGACCCGTGCCGCAGGTGTGTAAACACCAGAGAAAGGAGGATGTGGTCTATGTTCTTCTTAGAAGTCCTGAACCGTGTTGTGAGTGTCTTCGCGGGCATTGTGGGCGGCCTTAACGGGCTGGTTTCATTAGTCCAGAAGTGTAAACCTTACATAGAGCGGCGCAAGGCACAGACAGAAAAAGACCCATCAGCAAGCCTAGCAGCACCTGATGGGTCGGATGAAGATTGCTTAAGCAATCAGTAGTCCACTAAAGGCGGCAGCTACATCGCCGCCTTTTCCTATTACGAGTTTATCTTAGCATTTTGTCAGGGTGAAGTCAATAGGGAAATTCATAGGGCTGTTTCAGTTACTGTTCACGGGTCAATGTCAGTTAGTTAAGCGAAATGAACGGTTGCAGGGCGTTGTCTGTCGTGAGAGGGCCGCCAGAGTCGATTCTAAACCCAACGGAACCCCGCTCCCGCTCGGAGAAAAGCGCAGCGGACGCTAAGCTCGAAAAGACCTCGCTAAGCGCCGGCGGTTTTCTACGGGTTCCTTATGGGTTTGGAATCGGACTCTGGCTACATACCCGTCAGGCTATAATAAAAATATCAAATAATATGGCTCATCATGGCTACAGCATACGAATAATTTTTTGCTCCTTTCCAAATTTAGTTGAAAAGATTGTTATCATCGTGTAAAAACATGCTATATTGCATTTATACCAAGAAATGTTTGTCGAATGGACAAACCTGGAAAGAGTCAATTTTTGGTTGATAAAATCCCAAAACATAACAGTTAAATATTTATCGAATCATTATAAAACAGAATATATAAAGCAATTATACCGATTATTTGCAATTCGGTCAGAGGATATTCCTGCCCGTTTATGCCAGACAAACGTATTACAGAACTTTCGGAGGGATGAAACGGATTCCCAGCCCGCTGATAACGTAGCCGTCGCTAGCTCCTGTATCCAAAAGGAACCCGTAGAAAACCGCCGGTACTTAGCGAGGTCTTTTCGAGCTTAGTACCGCTGCGCTTTTCTCCGAGCGGGAGCGGGGTTCCGTTGGATACAGGAGCTGACGACGGCGGCCTCCCCACGATAAACAACATCTCGCAATCGTCCGCTTAACTAACTGACATTGGTTCACGGGTAGTATTCCGCGAGGTGTTTTTTGTGAGCGAAGGTCACAGAAAACCCGAGGGCAGCAGGCGCGAAAATGGGCAGTCTGCCCATTTTGTGTGCATCATGTTGCTGTGAACGGCGCAGCCGTGAACAGTAACTTCACGAACGACAGTAACATAAAATTTATTATAGATTGTAATTCTCCCATTCTGATTGTATAATAGGGAAAAATGAAAAAAGGAGCGCGGTTCGGATGACAGGGCAGGCAGAGGAAGAGTTACTGGATGTTGTGGATGAGGATGGAAACCCCACAGGGGAGACAGTAGAGCGCGGCAGGGCCCACAGGGAGGGGATCCGCCACAGAACCTCCCACGTATGGCTCCTTCGCCGGCGCGCCGGACGCGTAGAGGTGCTTCTGCAAAAACGCAGTGAAGATAAAGATTCTTATCCCGGCTGCTATGATATTTCGAGCGCGG
Organism: Otoolea muris; assembly: GCF_943193115.1. Lineage (NCBI taxonomy): Bacteria > Bacillati > Bacillota > Clostridia > Lachnospirales > Lachnospiraceae > Otoolea > Otoolea muris. Next base: position 149,674 of record NZ_CALPCY010000004.1, on the reverse strand, counting down.
GCCATATCCCGGCCGGAAGCGGCTATACAGAGTCGGCGATCAGGGAGCTTAAAGAAGAGCTGGGGATTACAGCAGGTGAGGACGAGCTGATCTTTTGCGGCAGGAGGCGGATTTCCTGTGAAAACGTATTTCACGGACAGGTATTCATGGAATGCCAGGTCAGTCATGTATACTGTATGTGGAAAGACGTTGAACCAGAGGAAATGACGCTGCAGGCATCGGAGATTGATGGCGTTATGTGGATAGATTTAAGCGAATGCCGCCGGATGGTGCGGGAAAACAGCTTCAGGCACTGTATTGTTTACGAAGAACTGGAGATGCTGCCGGAGCGTGTTTGAACAATCATTCCCGCCATCCGCGCGCCCCGCTTTGCGGTATATTATGCATACCAGGAGGAACCGAAGTGGCAGAAAAAGGGACAGGCGCTGTGATTCTGGCAGCCGGAAAATCAGAATATATGGAGGAGCTGAGGCCTCTCATGAAGGTGGGCCGGACGACTATGATTCAGAGGGAGATCGATACGCTCCGCCAGGCCGGGATCAGCCCCATTGTGGTGGTGACCGGGTATCAGGCGGAGGCGCTGGAAAAGCATATTGCCCACAGGGGGGCTGTATTTGTCCGCAATAAGCGTTATCAGACATCCCAGATGTTTGGCTCGATCTGTCAGGGCCTGCGCTATATTCAGAAAAAGGCGGATCGGGTGCTTTTATTTCCTTCCGATATTCCGCTGGTATCAGCGGACACGATCTTTAAGATGAAAGAGGCAAAAGGGAGCATCGCTATTCCCGTATATGAGGGGAAAAGAGGCCATCCCGTCATGCTGGCTCAGAGTGTGATTCCCGCGATCCTCGGATATAAAGGGGAAATGGGGCTGCGGGGCGCGATCGAAGCGTGCGGCGTGCCGGCAGAGCTTGTCAGGCTGTGCGATCGCGGCGTGGTGATGGATACAAACACAGCCGGGGATTACAAAGAAATCCTCAAATATGAGGAAGACAGCCGCAAAAAACAGGAATTATCCTGTATGATTTCGGTCAGACTTAAAAAGGAGACAGAATGCTTTAGCCAGGATACCGCGGGCTTTTTAGAAGCGATCCGGGAAAACGGTTCGATGCTGGGGGCGTGCCAGGCAAAGGGGATCTCTTACAGCAAGGGCTGGAAGATGGTCAAGCAGGCAGAGGATGAATTGGGAATCCGTTTTATCACGCGCCAGGCAGGCGGCAGCAGGGGCGGTTCCTCAACGCTTACAGAAGAGGGGGCCGGATTTTTGGACCGCTTTTGCGCGCTCGAAGAGCAGATTGCCCGGTATGCCGAAAACGCGTTTTCCGGGCTGTTTTCCGGAGCCATGGAACAGAAAGGACAGGAGTGGGAAGGAGATGAGTGAGAAAAAGAGGTTACTATTCACGGGCAGTATTCCGCGAGGCGTTTTTTGTGAGTGCAGCACAGCGGAAGTCACAGAAAACCCGGGGGCCGCAGCGCCAAACCGCGTTTTTTGCGGTTTGTGTGCATCGCGAAGCGTGTTACGGTTCACTGAACGGCTGCGTTTTAGCCGGGCCGTGGATAGTAACAGAAAGAGAAATACCGCGGGCATTTTCCTGCTTCTGGCCGGATTGGCCCTGTTTACGTACGGAGGACGCCGCCTGGAGCCGGATGTAGTGCTGATGAAGGCAATCACGATCTGTATGGAGTGTATTGGAATTGGATAAACGGGAGAGAAATGTCAGAAGACAGGGGAAGTAAGCGTATGGGTTTTGGGAAAACAGCAGAAGCGGCATCCGATTGCCATCAGGATCATCAGGAAGAGGGCGGGAGATTTCCGTTTCCATTCGCAGGCAGAAAAGCAAGACGGCCGGGAAAAGGCTTTGGCAGCCTGTCCGTCTGCCGCCTTTGGGTGCAGGCGCTGTGGACAGCGATCAGCAACGGCTACGCGGCCGGATTTTTAAATGGGCGCATTTATACAGGAAAAACAAAGTCTGCCTGCGCCCCGGGGCTGAACTGCTATTCCTGCCCGGGCGCTCTCTTTGCGTGCCCTATCGGCGCGCTGCAGGCAGTCATAAGCAGCAGGCAGTTCACATTTTCCTGTTATGTATTCGGCTTCCTGATGGTACTCGGCTCCCTGTTCGGAAGGATGATCTGCGGCTGGTTCTGTCCCTTTGGGCTGGCGCAGGATCTGCTCTATAAGCTGCCTCTGATGAAAAAGAAACGCCGGCTTTTGGGAGACCGGTATCTGCGCTGGGTGAAATACGTGATATTAGCTGTGTTTGTGCTGATCCTGCCGGCTGTCGTGGTAAACGTGGCGGGGATCGGCTCTCCCTGGTTCTGCAAATATATCTGCCCCAGCGGAACCCTGATGGGCGGCATCCCGCTTTTGCTGGCCAATCCGGGACTTCGGGAGGCGGCGGGCGTTTTATTTGGCTGGAAGGCATTTCTTCTGATTGTGGTTGTCCTTCTGTCCATCCGGATGCCGCGCCCGTTCTGCCGCTACGTCTGCCCTCTGGGGGCCATGTACGGGCTGTTTAACCCGGTTTCCATATTCCGGTTTAAGCTGGAGGCAGACAAATGTATCTCATGCGGGCAATGCAGGCGGGCCTGCCCCATGGATATCAAGGTCTATGAGCACCCGAACAGCATGGAATGCATCCGCTGCGGGGCCTGCATAGAAGCCTGCCCGACAAGGGCAGTCAGGGCTTCATTCATAAGAACCGGGGCCTGCAAAAAGGAAAACGGCGGGGCGGTCCGCGGCTCATAATCCCGCGGCAGATATTTACCGCGCGCAGCAGGCTGCGTTACAGGAAGGGGTATAGTAAAATGGAAAATCGGGAAACGGCAAAAAAGGAAAACCGTATGCTGGCCGATCGCCCGGGAAGGGCGATACTGTTATTCGCTTTGCCGATGATTCTGGGAAATCTGTTTCAGCAGTTCTATAATATCGTGGACTCCGTCGTCGTGGGCCGATTTGTCAGCGAAGAAGCTTTGGCCGCTGTAGGCGCATCCTACTCCATAACCAACGTATTCATTGCCGTGGCAATCGGAGGCGGCGTGGGCAGCGCGGTTCTGATCTCCCAGTTCTTCGGGGCCGGACAGACGACAAGGATGAAAACAGCGGTGTCAACGACGCTGGTGAATTTCCTCTGCATCAGCCTCGCGCTCGGCCTCTCCGGCCTGGCAGTAAACGACTGGATCCTGCGGATCCTCAAGGTTCCTGCAAACGTATTCGGGGATGCCGCTGCCTATCTGCGCATCTACTTCATGGGCCTTCCGTTCCTGTTCATGTATAATGTCCAGGCATCGGTTTTTAACTCCCTTGGGGACTCCAGGACGCCGCTGTACCTCCTGATCTTCTCCTCCCTGCTCAACATAGCCCTTGATTTACAATTCGTAATCCGGTTTCACATGGGTGTGGAAGGCGTAGCCTGGGCGACCCTGATAGCGCAGGGAATCTCCGCCTGCATCTCCTTTTTCCTTCTGATGCGAAAGCTTAAGGGATATCCGCATGAAAAAGAATCGTTCCGCCGATATGACAGAGACATGCTCCTGCCCATGACGCGGGTGGCCATCCCGTCCATTCTCCAGCAGTCCATCGTACATGTCGGAATGCTTCTGGTGCAGTCCGTGGTCAACACCTTCGGCTCATCCGTGATGGCCGGCTATTCGGCAGGAACCAGAATCGAATCCCTCTCCATTGTCCCCATGATCGCCGTGGGCAACGCGATGTCCACTTTCACAGCCCAGAACATGGGCGCCGGAAACGTCAAACGCGTGCGGCAGGGGTACCGCGCATGCTACGGAATCCTGCTCTGCTTCGCCGTCCTCCTGTGCGTCGCGCTTCAGGCAGGCAGAGAGTTTTTTATCTCCGCCTTCCTCGACGCGGACGCCAGCGCGGACGCGTTCGCTGCCGGTATGGCCTATACAGGATTCATTTCCTGGTTTTTCATTTTCATTGGCGTGAAAATGACAACGGACGGGCTGTTAAGGGGCGCGGGGGATGTGACGGCTTTCACGATCGCGAACCTGGCTAATTTGAGCATTCGGGTATTTGTGGCAAACTATTTTGCGCCCAGGTATGGCGTGGCGTTTGTGTGGTATGCGGTGCCGATTGGGTGGTTTGTGAATTATGCGATATCGTTTGGGTGGTATTTGACGGGGCATTGGAGCAGGGTGCGGCTGGTGGGGAAAGAAGCTTGAGTATATGCGGGTTTTGAGGGATCGCAACTCTAAAAATCCATATAACGAAAACTATTGCATTTTAACAGAATAAATGATAAGATAATACGGTACTTTAACACGCTACCATGATAACTAAAGAAAGCAAAGAAACAACATCCAGAAAGGATCACTTAAATGGATTTTGAAATGAAAGGTCTAAAACGCGCCGAAGCCGCCACCCTAAAACTCCGCAGCCTCTACGAAACCTACGGCTACCGCAAATACCGCATGGGCCGCTTCGAGGAATACGGCCTGTATGCGGCGAACCGGAGTTTTCTCCCCAGCGAGCATATACTCACCTTCACGGATCTGGACGGACGCCTGATGGCGTTAAAACCGGATATCACGCTGGGAATCGCGAAGAATACGAAAGCGGGCCGGGATTTCTGCGAGAAGGTTTATTATATAGAAAGCGTTTACCGCGAGAGCAAGGAGAGCCATACCTATAAGGAAATCAGCCAGATGGGCTTAGAGTGTATGGGCGGGGTGGACGGCTTTGTGATTACAGAGGTTGTGGGCCTTGCGGTTCAGACGCTGGCCGCTTTTGGGCAGGATTATGTGCTGAAGCTGTCGGGGATGGATTTTGTGGCAGGGCTTTTGGAGGAGCTGGGCGTGGGCCGGCGCGCGAAGAGGCAGCTTTTGGAGGCGCTTCGGGCGAAGAACCGGAGCGGGCTGGAGGCGGCCTGTGAGGAGGCCGGGCTCGGTGAGCGGGAGTCGGAGCGGGTTCTGGCGCTTTTGTCCCTGTACGGGGATTTTAGGACGGTTATTGCGCAGGCGGGGACTATCGCGGATTCGCCTGCCATGAAGGAGGCATTGGAGCGGCTTTCGCTTGTCTGTGAGGCGCTTAAGGCGGACGGGCTGGGGGAGCGGATCCGGCTCGATTTTACGATGATTCAGGATATGGAGTATTACAACGGGATTATTTTCCAGGGGTATCTGGACGGCCTGGCCAGGCATGTGCTGTCGGGCGGGCAGTATGACGGGATGATGGCGAAGTTGAAGAAGCCGGAGAGCGCGATTGGCTTTGCGCTGTATCTGGATGAGTTTAACTGGCTGCCGGAGCGCAGGGCGGAGTATGATCTGGAGGCGCTGGTGCTGTATGACGGGACGGCGGATCCGGCGCTCCTGGGCAGGGCGGTGAAGGAGCTACGGGGAAAGGGCCTGCGCGTCCGGGTGGAGCGCGCGGTTCCGGGGGAGCTGCGGTTTGGGCAGATTTTCCGGTTCCGGGACGGAGCGCTGCAGGCGGAGGACGGAAAGGGGGCGCGCACATGCTGAATATAGCGCTGCCCAAGGGAAGGCTTGGGGATCAGGTGTATGAGCTTCTGGCCTCTGTGGGATATGACTGTAAGAGTATTTATGACGATAACCGGAAGCTGGTATTTGAAAATGAGGCGGCAGGAGTGCGCTATCTTCTGGTGAAGCCGATCGATGTGGCAATCTATGTGGAGCATCACGCGGCGGATGTGGGGATTGTGGGAAAGGATATTCTGCTGGAAAGCCGGCCGGATGTGTATGAGCTTCTGGATCTCGGGCTGGGGCGCTGCCGGATGTGCGTAGCCGCAAGGGAGGATTATGCCGGGGATCCGGATCGCCCGGTGCGCGTGGCGACAAAGTTTCCTAATATTGCCAAGGCGCATTATGCGAAAATGAGCCGGGATATTGATATTATTAAGCTGAATGGGAGTATCGAGCTGGCGCCGATCCTGGGGCTGTCGGATGTGATTGTGGATATCGTGGAGTCAGGCAGCACGATCCGGGAGAACCATTTGAAGATTTTGGAGGAATTTCTGGCGATCAGCGCCCGTTTTATTGCCAATAAAAGCAGTTATGAGTTTAAAAATGAGGAGATTAACGCCATGCTGGGACGGCTGGAGGATGCGGCGCTGAAGGAAGGCCCGCATAAAACAGCGGCGCTTTAGCGGACTGTGAACCGCAGCCGCGCGGTTGGATTTAAATAATCGCTCAGACAGCGTGAACGGATGCGGATGGCTGCGGTTTTTGGAAATTCAGACGCCCGGGGGATTTCCGGGATTCCGTCAGATCAGGAGGAGCACAGATATGAGCCGTTTTTTAAGTAAATCAGGTCAGGCGCTTTTGCCCTACACGCCGGGCGAGCAGCCGAAGGGAAGGAAGTTTATCAAGCTGAATACAAATGAAAGCCCTTATCCGCCGAGCCCGAATGTGGCTAAAGCGATTCTGGCGGGCTTTGAAGAGAGCGATGGAACGGATCCGGCGCCGACGGAGATTGCGAATCTGCGCCTGTATTCGGATCCGGAGGCAAAGCCGCTTGTAAAGGCCATTGCGGATTATTATGGAGTGGAGCCGGATCAGGTGATTGTGGGCAACGGATCGGATGAGATACTGGCGTTTGCGTTCCGGGCCTTTTGCGATAAGGAGAGCCCGCTTCTGGCCGCGGATATTACATACGGCTTTTATCCGGCGCTGTGCGGGCTTTTGGATATCCCCTACCGCACGGCGGCGCTTAAGGATGATTTTTCGGTTGACACTGAGGATTATAAGGGCTGCGGATGCAATTGCATCATCGCCAACCCGAACGCGCCGACCGGGATGGCGCTGCCGCTTTCGGCGATTGAGGAAATCCTGGCGGCGAATCAGGGGCAGGTGGTGATGGTTGACGAGGCGTATGTGGATTTTGGATGTGAGAGCGCGGTTTCCCTGCTGAAGCGCTATGAAAACCTGGTGGTGATCCAGACATTTTCCAAGTCGAGAAGCCTGGCGGGCGGGCGCGTGGGCTTTGCGATCGCGGGGAAAGAGCTGATCGCGGATATGAACCGGGTTAAATACAGCTTTAATCCTTATAACGTAAACCGCCTGTCCATGCTGGCCGCTGCGGAGGCGGTGAAAGACAGGGAATATACGAAGCTGTGCTGCGAGCGGATCTGCGGCACAAGAGAGAGGACGGCGCAGGGGCTCCGGGAGCTGGGCTTTAAGGTACTGGATTCCAGGACAAATTTCCTGTTCATAAAGAGTAATTCCATGGGCGGGAAGGCGTATTTTGACGGGCTGCGGGAGAACGGGATTCTGGTGCGGCGCTGGGACGCGGATCGGATAGGGGAATATCTGCGTGTTTCGATCGGCACGGACGGGGAGATGGAAGAATTTCTGGCCGTGACAAAGCGCCTGCTTTCTGACAGGGAGGCAAGAGGATGAAGCGGCGGACAGCATATCTGGAGCGGAAAACAAAGGAGACCGACATCCGGTTAAGGCTTGATCTGGACGGGAGCGGTATCCATGAGGTAAAAACCGGCTGCGGGTTTCTTGACCATATGCTGGAGCTCTTTTCGCACCACGGGCGTTTTGATCTGACAGTTTGCTGCGAGGGCGATACGCATGTGGATTATCATCACACTACAGAGGATATCGGGATCGCCCTTGGACAGGCTTTTGCGGAGGCGCTGGGGGACAAGCGGGGAATACGGCGGTACGGCAGCATGCTTCTTCCTATGGATGAAACGCTGATGCTGACAGCCCTGGATATCAGCGGCCGGGCGTATCTGGTGATGGACGCGGAGATCCCGTCCCAGAAGGTGGGCGATTTTGATACAGAGCTGGTCCGGGAATTTATGTATGCATTTGCGCAGAATGCAAGGCTGACCCTTCATTTTAAGAAATTACACGGGGAAAACAGCCATCATCTGATTGAGGCGATGTTCAAGGGGCTGGGCCGGGCGCTCCGGGAGGCGGTGTCCATTGAGGAGGCGCACAGGGATGAGATTCCCTCCTCAAAAGGGGTTCTCTGAGAGATGGAGCCGTAACCGTCCCGGCTGCCTGAACAGTTTCTTACCTGAAACCATAACAGGGGAGGCAGATTATGATTACGATTATTGACTATGGAGTTGGCAATTTATTTTCTCTCAGCAGTTCCCTGCGCTTTCTGGGACTGGAGAACCGGATCAGCGGGAAAAAGGAGGATCTGGTTCAGGCGGATCGGATTATCCTGCCGGGCGTGGGCGCGTTTGGGGACGCGGTTTCAAAGCTGCGCCAGTCTGGCCTGGTGGATACGATAAAGGACGAGGCGGCGAAGGGAAAGCCCATCATGGGAATCTGCCTTGGCATGCAGCTCTTATTTGACAAGAGCTATGAGTACGGCGAATTTGAGGGCCTGGGCCTGATCCCGGGGGCGATGAAGCCGCTTAAGGGTGAGATTCCCGCCTCCTTAAAAGTACCGCATATGGGCTGGAACAGCCTGCGGTTTACAGAAAAGGGAAAGAAGCACCCGCTGTTTAAATATTCCTTGGAAGGGGATTATGTGTATTTTGTACACAGCTATTATGGAAAGGACTGCGACGAGAGCCTTCTGGCGGTTTCAGAGTACGGGATTTCGGTGACAGCGGCCGCGGCCAATGGAAATGTGATGGGAACACAGTTTCATCCGGAGAAGAGCGGTGCGGCGGGCCTTCGGATCTTGAAGGCGTTTTCGGAGATTTGAGGTAACAGTTCAGACGGCGTCAGGTTCCGCATCGGATGGACATCCGCTTCTTGTCCGGCGTAGACGGGCAAGAAGATGCCCCGTCTGAACTGTTGCGATTTGAGAAGGAGGCAAAATGGAGTTATTTCCGGCGATTGATTTGAGGGATGGGAACGCGGTACGCCTGGTGGAAGGCGATTACGCGAGGATGACGGTATTCAGCTCTGATCCGGCGGCGGTGGCTATGGGCTTTAAGGAGCAGGGGGCGAAAAACCTTCATGTCGTGGATCTGGACGGGGCAAAGGACGCGGCGCTGGCGAATTTTTCCACGATCCGGCGTCTGATTGAAGAAAGCGGCCTTTTTGTGGAGGTCGGCGGCGGTATCCGGACGGAAGATGCGATCGATTCCTATTTATCACTGGGAGCCGGACGGGTGATCCTGGGAACCGCGGCGGTGACAGATTACCCGTTTCTGGAGGAAATGGTAAAAAAGTACGGCGGCAGGATTGCCGTGGGCGTGGACACAAAGGACGGCTGCGTGGCGACGCACGGATGGCTGGAGACGAGCGCGCTAAAGGGCGTGGATTTTTGCCGGCGGCTGAGGGACAGCGGTGTGAAAACCGTGATTTACACGGATATTTCCAGGGACGGAAGGATGCAGGGGACGAACCTTTCGCTGTATGAGGAGCTCTCACAGATTCAGGGCCTTGACATCATTGCATCCGGGGGAATCAGCAGCCTGGAGGAGATCGTGAAGCTGAAGGATGTGGTTCATGGGGCTATCCTTGGCAAGGCGCTCTATGTGGGGGCAATTGATTTGAGAGAGGCCCTTATGAACGCTTAGAATAGGGATAAGCGATGGATTGAGAGCTCTGGGAGGCATTTATGATAACAAAACGAATTATCCCGTGTCTGGACGTAAAGGACGGACGCGTTGTGAAGGGCGTGAATTTTGAGGGGATCCGGGATGTGGCGGATCCGGTGGAGATGGCCCGCTTTTACAATGAGAGCGGCGCGGATGAGCTTGTATTTTATGATATCACGGCCAGCGTTGAGGGTAGGAAGCTGTTTACAGATATACTGACAGAAACGGCGCGGCAGGTATTTATTCCCCTGACCGTCGGCGGCGGGATCGGCGCGGTTGCGGATTTTGACCGTGTGTTAAAGTGCGGCGCGGACAAGGTGAGCGTAAACAGCGGGGCCATCCGCAACCCGGATCTCATCGACGAGGCGGCCAGAAAGTACGGAAACCAGTGCGTGGTGCTCTCCATGGATGTCAAACGCGTGGATGGGAGATTTATGGTGTTTCAGAACGGCGGCCGTGTAAATACCGGGCTGGACGCGCTTTTGTGGGCGGCGGAAGGCGTGCGGCGCGGGGCCGGCGAGCTGGTGGTCAACAGCATTGACACAGACGGCGTGAAGCAGGGCTTTGACCTGGAGATGCTCACAGCCATTGCAGAGCGCGTGGACGTGCCGATCATCGCGTCAGGCGGCGCGGGCTGTAAGGAAGATTTTCTTAAGCTGTTTTCCTGCCCGAAGATCGACGCAGGGCTGGCGGCCAGTATTTTCCACCGGCGCGAGGTTGATATTGCGGATCTGAAGGATTATTTAGGCAAAAACGGAGTGGAGATAAGGAAATGATGGAGATGAATGTGAAGCCGGAGGAGCTTGCGTGGAACGACCAGGGCCTGATTCCGGCGATTGTACAGGATTATTACAGCAAAAAGACCCTGATGATGGCCTGGATGAACCGGGAGAGCCTGGAGATCAGCATCCGGGAGAAGATGACCTGCTTTTACAGCCGCAGCCGCCGGACGCTCTGGAGAAAGGGCGAGACGAGCGGGAACCGGCAGCATATTGTCTCTGTCAGCGCGGACTGCGATCGCGATACGCTGCTGATCGAGGTGATCAAGGACGGCCCGGCCTGCCATACCGGAGCGGAGAGCTGCTTTTTTGAGCCGGTCTTTCAGAATGAGGAGATCGGGCCGTTTTCGTATGAGGGGCTGTATGAGATGCTGAAAGGGCGGAAGACGCAGCCCAAAGAGGGTAGTTATACGACCTACCTGTTTGAAAAGGGGCTCGATAAAATTCTTAAAAAGGTCGGGGAGGAGTGTACAGAGGTTATCATTGCCGCGGCAAAGAAGGATAAAGAGGAGACGGTGTATGAGATCGCGGATCTCTGCTATCATGTGATGGTGCTGATGGCAGAGGCGGGGATATCGGTGGAAGATGTCACGAAGGAGCTGGCGGGGCGGCATGTGGTGGATCATAAGGTAAAGCAGGAGTATATGAAATAGGGGGAGCGCGATTCCTGCCGGCGGCAGCATTCGTTTATGCAAATCAGATGATGCAGTTTCGCAGATCAGACTTTGAGCGTACCTGTCAGTTGCATTCGGATCAACAGTATATATAATCGAAAGAAAGGCACGCCGCGGATTTCCCTGCATTACCCATTATGAAAGGGTTTGCAGGGATTCTCCTGAGTTATGCTTTTCGTTGTATCGGTAGTGTTTGTAACTATATTATCAATGCGCATTGGTTCGGCAGGAATCCGTACAGCGATCTGTTCGGCAAATAATCTACGATATCTTCTTCACAAAATCCGCCATCGCCTCTGAGATCTTGATCTGCTGCGGACAGACTGCCTCGCAGCTCCGGCATCCGATGCATGCTGACGGCTTCTTTTCATCCGGCAGCGCGGACAGGGCCATCGGGGCGAGGAAACCGCCTTCTGTGAAGCAGTGCTCATTGTACAGGGACAAAAGCTCCGGGATATTCAGGCCCTTGGGGCAATGGCTGACGCAGTAATGACAGGAGGTGCAGGGAAGCGTTTTCCTGCCGAGCATCTCGTCTGCGATGTGCAGCAAAGCGCCCATCTCTTTCTCATTCAGCGGACGTTCGTCCTCAAAGGTGCGGATATTTTCCTCCATCTGCTCAAGGCTCGACATGCCGGAGAGTGTCACAGTCACGCCCCCGACGGACTGCAGGAAGCGGAAGGCCCATGCGGGAACCGGCTCGTCCGGTCGAAGACTTTTAAGCGTGTGTTCGTGTTCTTCCGGCAGGGAGGCAAGACGTCCGCCGCGCAGGGGTTCCATCACCCAGATCGGGATATGGTACTCTTTCAAAAGCTCTGTCTTTGCCTTCGCGTCCTGGAAGGACCAGTCTAAGTAGTTGAGCTGGATCTGGCAGAATTCCATCTGCGGGCCGTACGCTTCCAGGAAGCGCTTCATCACATCATAGCTTCCGTGGGCGGAGAAACCGAGATGGCGGATGCGGCCGTTTTTCTTCTGCTCTGTTAAGTAGTCGTAAATGCCGTATTCGGGATTTAAATAGGCGTCAATGTTCATTTCGCACACATTGTGGAACAGATAAAAGTCAAAATAGTCCACCCTGCATTTTTCAAGCTGTCTCTCAAAAATTTCACGGACCTTTCCCATATTCGACAGATCATAGCCCGGGAATTTGGTGGCCAGATAAAAGCGCTCCCTGGGATATTCGCTTAAAAGCCCGCCCATGACGGATTCGGAACGGCCGCTGTGGTAGCCCCATGCGGTGTCGTAATAGTTGACGCCGTGTTCCATGGCATATGCAACCATCTGCTTTGCCGCCTCTTTATCGATGCGGGAGTCGTCCCCATCGATGACGGGAAGGCGCATCGCGCCCATGCCGAGAGCCGATAATTTTGTGTTTTGGAATTCTTTGTAAACCATATAGCCAGCCTCCTGTATGTTTTTATATGGTTCTATTATATCGGTTGAAGTATACTTTAAGTCAATGCTTTTTTACCTGGTTGCCCTCATATTCCTTCAAAGACCGCATGGCCTCCCCGGAGAGGGGAATCAGGGCCAGCATATTAAAGACCGTCATGAACGCGATTCCGATATCGCCCAGATCCCACACAAAGGTATAAGCCTGCAGCCCTCCCACAAAGAGCATGATCAGAGCCAGGATCTTATAAAGCGTCTGGGATGTCCAGTTATCCCCGAACAGATACGCGACATTCGGCCGGGCGTAAAACAGGATGCCGATAAAGGTGGAGAAGCTGAACAGCCACAGGATCACAGCGGTAAAGATCACGCCGAAGCTTCCAAGGTGATAATGCATGGCGGCCTGTAACAGATCCATTCCGGCCTGTCCCGCTGTCAGGTTTTCCGGCGTCAGGAGCATGATCATGGCAGAGCAGCTACAGATTACGATGGTGTCAATAAATACGCCAAACGCCTGCAGAAGCCCTTCCTTGGCGGGATGGCTGATATCCGCGGCGGCAGCGGCGCAGGGGGCGGAGCCGGAGCCCGCCTCGTTCGAGAACAGCCCGCGCTTGGCGCCGTTCATCAGCACCGCTCCAAAACCGCCTGCCACGGCCTGCCTGAGCCCGAAAGCTTCTTCAAAGATCTGCTTAAAAACGGCCGGGAGCCGGCCCGTGTTTTTGATGATAATAAAGATCGTAATGACAAAATACAGTCCGGCCATGACGGGGACGACGATATCCAGGACCCTGACTGTGGCATTTTTGCGCAGCACGATCACAGCCGCTACCAGGACGAGGATCAGGGTCGTCCAGATCGGGGGGATGCGGAACGCGTTTGCAAAGGATGAGGAAACCGAGTTTCCGATGACCTGGCTGATCCCGCACCAGCACAGGAGGCCGGAGAGGGCAAACAGCACGGCAATCACAGAGCGCTTTTTGCTCTCCCGCACGGTCTTTTTTGTGAAGAAGCGGTGGATATACCAGGCCGGCCCGCCGCGGAAGCCGCCGTAAAGGGGATCCGGATCCTTGTAAATCTGGGCCAGGGTCGCCTCGGCGAAGGCAGTGGAGGAACCTAAGAGAGCGGTAACCCACATCCAGAACACCGCGCCCGGCCCTCCGGCGGAGATGGCGGCCACCACGCCGACCAGATTTCCCATCCCCACGCGCGTGGCGGTGGAGATGATCAGGGCCTGGATGCCGGAGATGGCGTCCGTTTTGGAGGACGTCTTTTTCTCAAGCGTGATGCGGATCATGTCCGGAAACAGCCGGAACGGAAGAAATCTTGTCCGCACAGTAAAAAAGATGCCGGACGGAATCAGAATCAGAACAAGCAGGGAAAGCCCAAGCTCACTGCCGCCGGGAAGCGTGATCGTAAACAGATCGCCCCACAGAAGATTGTAAATCCATTGAATCAAAGCCATTGTTCATATCCTCTTTTATATTTGTATTTTCCTGAATTTTAGTATATAGTAGAAAGTAGTATCTGTAAAATTAATTATTACAATACATACAATCGGAAATACAGATAGACTGCCGAAGGAGGGGCGTAATGGATCTGAAAAATTTAATCAGCTTCATTCAGGTTGCAGAGCTGTCAAGCTTTACCAGGGCTGCGCGGGCGCTGGGCTATTCCCAGTCCACGGTTTCCTCGCATATCAGGCAGTTGGAGACGGAGCTCGGCTCCCAACTGTTTGAACGCATTAACCATACCGTTGTGCTGACGCAGAGAGGGCGCGAGATCTTGTATTACGCCCAGCAGATCACGCTTTTGACCAAAGAGATGGAGGACAGTATGCGGGAGGAAAAAAGCGTGCGCGGCCATGTGAGGCTGGCCATGGCAGACTCCCTGTGCGATTCGCTCTTAAGGGATCGGTTCCTGGAATTCCGCAGGCAATACCCGGATATTACCCTGAAAATCACGGCGGCAGGGACAGAGGAGATGTTCAGGCTCTTAAACCACAATGAGGCGGACGCCATTCTGACGCTGGACAACCACATTTATAATGCGGAGTACGTGATTGTGCGGGAGGAAAAAGTAGAGATGCATTTTGTGGCGAATCCGGAATGCCCGCTGTGTGGGAGAAGGGGCCTTACGATCCGGGATCTGGTAAATGAACCCTTTATTCTGACGGAAAAAGGGATGAGCTACCGCCGTCTCATGGATGAGGAGCTGGCGGCCCGTTCGCTGGAGATACGGCCCATACTTGAGATTGGAGGCACGGGCCGGATATGCTCGCTGGTAAAGCAGGGAGCGGGGATTTCCTTTCTGCCGGATTATGTGACGGCGCAGGACGAACGGGAAGGCGGGCTTTGCCGGCTGGACGTGCGGGGATTTGAGATCGATATATGGAAACAGCTTCTGTACCACAGAAATAAATGGATTTCCCCACAGCTTAAGTCTGTGCTGTCTTACTGTGTGGGAAGGGAGTTCCTGCCAGAGGAAGCGCTGGATGCGGCGCCTTCCGGACCGTCTGCCAGCGCGGTTTACTCCCCCATCAGCCGCCCCAGATCCAACAGAATCTGATCCAGATTGCGCTCCACAACCTCATAGACCACGATATCCGGCCTGTTTTCTTCCAGAAGGGAGCAGTCAAATGCCTGTCGGTGGTAGAAATCCGCAAAGCGGAAATATTTGCAAAGCGCCGGAGCCAGCGCGACGCCAAACGAATCCCGGTATATGGCGATCCTGCGCGGATCCGGTGAGTCAGGCGTTGTATAGCGGACAATGTTTCCATCTCCCGCCGGATCAGAAAATTCCGAGGGAAGATCGTCATAGTAGCCGCGAATGGATGCGGACGAGTCGTCCGCAAGGGACACTGGCATGTGAAAAAGGCTGGCCAGATCCCCGTATTTGCCCGGAATATACTCAACCTGAATATCCTGGACAGAGACAGGAGAGCCGCCCGCCATTTCGATCAGCATCTGCGCGGCGACAAAGCCCGCGGCGTCGTTCCAGTGAGTGTCCGTCTTGAAATACCACTGATAGTCCCGGTTTTCCATAAAATAAGCGGACGGATCGGCTATCAGGCCCGGTATGCGGTTGCTGACAGCCTGTATCAGCTCCCCGCGGCGCGTAGGACCGTCTGGGGAGGTAAAGCCGTCGGGGAGAAATTCCCTGTAAATTCCCTCTTTATTAGGCGCAATGAGGACAAGGAAACGCACGCCCCGCTGTTCAAAATACGCCTGTGCGGCCAGGAACTTTTCTGTGATGGCTGAGAGCTCCTCGGGGGAAAACCGGTTGACACCGAGGAAATCCTCGACGGAGCTTCCGGCGGCGTAGAAATACCAGCCATCTTTTCCCTTTATGACCTCCCGTGAATCGGCGTGGTCAAACAAAGCCAGGTTCAGGGATGAATTCAGGCTCAGAAAGCGGTTGCGGAAGGCGGCGTGATCATTGATATAAAGTTCGATGTCCGCAGGGAGGGAATCTATATTTTCCCATGAAACGGAAGGGAACGGCGCCAGCGTCCTGTTTTCACGGTTTTCCAGATCCGCCTCTGTTTTCATCAGCGGAAACAGCAGGTTCGGGGCCAGAAGAACGGCCCCGAACGCGGTAATCATCAGATGCTTCATCTGTATCATAATCAGTCGGCTCCAGTCTGTAAGGCGGATTGAACATGCGCTTCCACGGCAATGGTTCTGTCGTCTGAGCGGTTACGTTTCACGAGAAAGGCCACCCTGGCCTTGAACAGATCCCCGTCGATATAGAGATCAAAGCGCCCGTTCTGCAGCTCTGTTAAATCCTTGGCAATCGCCAGCCCCAGGCCGCTCCCTTCTGTGGTGCGTGAGACGTCCCCGCGCACAAAGCGCTCGGTCAGCTCATCGGCCCGGATATTTAAGGGTGTGGCAGAGACATTTTTAATGGTAAATACAGCCTGCGCCCTTTCCTGCCCGTCCTCCTCTGGCAGAAGCGGCTCCCTGGAAACATCCACATAGATGCGGCTGTTCTCCATGGCGTATTTAAACGCGTTATTGTACAGGTTTTCCAGAATGCGCCACAGCCTGCGTCCGTCCGCCTCAATGATCAGGCTCTCCTGCTCCTGCGCTGTGGTGACGAGCTGTAAATGGCGGCTGGCGAATTTTTCCTCAAATTCGCCGTTGGTCTGATGCACCAGCTCAACCAGGTCAATATCCGAGATCTCCAGCTTGATATTGCCGGAGCTGGCCTTGGAGGCTTCCACCAGATCTTCGGTCAGCGTCTTAAGGCGCTGGGATTTCTGCTCCAGGACCTCCAGGTAGCGGAGAATTTTTTCATCCCGTATATCCTCGCGCCGGATCAGATTCACGTAGTTTAAAATCGAGGTCAGGGGCGTTTTGATATCATGGGACACATTTGTGATCAGATCCGCCTTGAGGCGCTCGCTCTTGACCTTTTCTCTGAGGGCCGTCTCAAGGCCCGCGCTTAAGTTATTGATCCCTTCTGCAAGCGTGAGTTCCTGTCCCTCAAACCCGTCGAGATCGAGCTGGTAGCTGGTCTCCCCGCCGGCCAGGCGCCCGACCGCGCCGCGTATCAGATCCAGATCCGCGGCGCGCTTGTACAGGAGATAGAATACCCATAAATTGAAAAACGCGCAGGCAAGTATGACGACGCCTGAGAGAAGATGCAAAAGCAGCCGGCTGACATACATCCGGTCCCACACAAACCACGTCAGGCTTATGAGCGATGTATTGACCGTCAGATACCCGAGAAAGCTGATGGTCAGGCGTCCGGTAAAGCTCTGGCCTGTCAGGAGGATGGAGAGCTTCTTCGACCAGGCGCAGGCCAGGCTCCCGCTCCACAGCGTGCCGGCCTTATACCGCCGCAAAAGGCTGAAGAAAAGAAGCAGCCCTCCCAGATAGAGCACGGCCGTATACAGCACGCGCGCCGCAAAATCCCATGAATCCTCGGGCAGGATCAGATGGGAAATGCGCACCAGCCCGGTCTTGCAGATCCAGAGGGAAACGACGGTCAGGACAGAGAAAAAGAGGATACCCGTCTCCGTACTTGTGCGGTCAAAGCCGTGCAGCGTAATACTGCGATCCGAGATGCTCTGGCGCCCGGAAATCCGTATCAGGAATAAAAGCGTAATCAGGGCTACAAGCCCCCCGCAGACGAGCAGCACAAAGCCGGCGATATAACGGTTCTGCATCCGTATATAGTCTTCCCTGCCCTCGGAATAGATATCCCGGAAAGGGTACGCGGTATCTACCCCCGCCAGAAGATAAAAGCGGTTGCCCACATACGGATTATTGGCGGACAGAGAGGGAATCGTGCTCAGAGCAATAGAGAAATTCGTGTCATAAAACAGGGAATCCCCGGAAAAATACGCATACGTTCCCAATGCCTTTGCCGTGTCAGGCGTCAAATCCGGATCATTTGTATACACGCTTCGCGCCCCGGACTCCGGATCCTGGTACTCAATCTTGTAGTGCAGATTGCTGTCGCCGATGACCAGGCGGTCATAGGTCGCATAATAGCGGTGAAGGACATCCATGATTTCCAGGGATATCTCCTCCAGCGTGGTCCGGCGCATGCCCGGCGAAATGCCGCTGTAGCTCTTTTCCGGCTCGCTGGCGGACCAGTTTACATAGCCCTCCCCCGGATCCGTGGCCCCCGTGGGCTCAGAGACTCTGGCGCAGAGGAAATCCTCCGTCAGCCGGTACCCCCGGCCCTCCAGGAAAGAGATGAGATCCGTCACGTCAAAATCCTGCGTCTCATTCGGGCCAAAGGTCATCCGCAGCAGGATCTTCGAGGCGTCAAGGGAGTCGTCATTTTCAAACACATCCAGATACTCAATATAGTGAAAAATGTTGCTCAGATCCCGGTTGAACTGCGCAGAGAAGCTTTCTGTCTCCTCATAGGGCACATTCTTAACACCGACAATGCCCGCGCCGTAATTGTCATTTAAGTACATAAAGCCAATACCGCAGAACATGACAGCCAGGAACAGAAGATGCAGGACGCTGGCGGCCAGCTTTTGGGTGCGCACCGGCAGATAAGAGAGCTTCATAACAGGCCCTCCCTACTGCTTTTCAATCTTATAGCCGACGCCCCATACGACTTTCAGATACCGGGGCTCCCGGGGATTGATCTCGATCTTTTCGCGGATATGGCGGATATGGACTGCAACCGTATTGTCCGCCCCGATCGCCTCCTCGTTCCAGATCTCCTCATAAATCTGGTCAATCGAGAAGACCTTGCCGGCGTTTTTGACAAGGAGCAGCAGGATATTATACTCAATCGGAGTCAGCTTAATCAGATCGCCGTCCACGGTCACTTCCTTGTTCTCGTCATTGATCTGAAGGCCGCCGCACTTGAAGACATGGGTATTGGCCTGCGTGTTCATATTACCGAGCTGGGTGTAGCGTCTGAGCTGCGATTTCACCCGGGCGACCAGCTCCAGAGGATTGAACGGCTTGGAGATATAGTCGTCCGCCCCGATATTTAAGCCCAGGATCTTATCCGTGTCCTCGGACTTGGCCGAGAGGATAATGATCGGGATGCTGCTCGTCTCCCGCACCTTTAAGGTGGTGCGGATCCCGTCCAGGCCGGGCATCATGACGTCCAGAATCATCAGGTTTACATCATGGGTCTGGAGAAGCTCCAGGGCCTCAAAGCCGTCGTAGGCTTTCACCACCTCAAAGCCCTCGCCGGTTAAGTAGATATCTATGGCTTCTACAATTTGTTTATCGTCATCGCATACAAGAACAGTCTGCATAGGAAATTCCTCCTGAATTACGTTGGATTTGTTGTCGGATGGGCCGTAAAAGGCTTTTTTTATTATACAACGAAAGAGGGGGAAAAGGATAGTCTTTTTTCCTTAAGATGTGTTGGCTCCGAAATTTTGCGGGAATTGCATTTCTTTGAAGTTTACACTTTGCATTTTTGCGGTATAATTAGGACTATACAGAAGAGGTGCGTAAGATGGCTTTACATGGGACGCACGGCAGTTGATGAACCAGCCAGCAAAATAATATATCCGCAACGGAGAATGTGCATGCAGTACGAAGATATGGTTTTTAAAATCCCAATGGAATCCGATACTTATAAAGAAGGCTCTGATTTTGTTATCAGGCAGAGGCGAGGCGCTGGATTAGCAACCGCACAGGTGAAAAATACAGGTCGGTTAATAACATGCGGGGGCAAATCCCGGAAATGTATGGGAATTTTCCTACGTGCATTATTGTAATAAAAATCGTCAAAAGCATCCAACCCCAAAACCGGAAGCTTTGTATGAACGAATGATTTCAGCGTCTTCAAATAAAGGGGACACGGTTTTAGACCCCTTTCTGGGCAGCGGCGCGCTTTTGCGGGTATGTCAGCAGACAGATAGAAATGGTATTGGGATAGATAACAACCCAGAGTATATAAAAATGGCTGAGGAGCGATTAAGTATGCCATTTACCGGGTTTGACAGTATTGATGAACGTATCGGGTTCCTAATGATTTAAATGATGCACAAATTCGTATTGAGTATATACAAAATCATGTAAAGTGGTTTCCCGCAAATCATCCGGATGCGATTAATGAATTTTATTGAAGACGTCAAACAGAAATATTGTAATAAGTTGATTGAATCCGGTCAATATGCATTTGTAGAGCAATTAAACGAATGGAGGCGTTTTGGAACTGCCGCAGAATAACCTGTACAATTTGTTTGCCTTTTTCTCCGATAGCGCCAGTCAAAAATCAGTTGCATACCCCGCTATGCCCCTGACTTTTGACTGGCAATCCCATAAAGGCTGCAGTAATCAAAATGTCAAGATTTTTTAAGAAATTTGTAATATATTGCGTAAAATCTTTATCGACAATACTGTCCGATTCGTATATAATCTAAGAGGTATAGCCGGACAGCGGGTTTCGGCTAAAAGATTGTTTTAAGGAGGAGAAAGAGAAACGATGAAAAGGATGAAGAAACTTGCAGCCCTTCTGCTCGCTGTTATGATGGTCTGCAGCATGGCCCTGATGGGATGCGGCGCAAAGCTGGATCCGGCTGATCAGGTGATTGGCGCAATGTACGAACTGGCGCTGAGGGATAATGCTACCCCGTTAAAAGATCTGCTGGGCTTTGAGAGCGAGGACGACGTAAGAGCTTCCATCATGGAGGACGGCGGTGAGAACGGCCTTCTTGAGAGCGTAAAGGCACAGTTCGCAGCATATGACGTGGAAGTGACCGATGAGGAGCTTCAGGGCATGATCGACTCTGTTCAGTCGATGCTTGCAAAGCTTACCTATACCGCAGAGATCACGGAGGAGAGCAAGGATAAGACCACCGTTGTCCTCAAGGTAAACGGATTCTCCATGCAGGAGATTCAGGACGTTATGGTATCCACACAGGAGTCCGAGATGGCAAAGCTCACCGAGGAGCAGCAGATGGCGATCGCCGGCGGCGACACAGACGCCCTTCGCGAGTTTGTTGTAAACTTCATGACCGAATATATGAAAAACGTAGCGGCTCTTGAGCCGGCTGCTGAGACGACAGACATCACCGTTGAGTGCGAAAAGCTGAAACTGGACGTAAGCGGCAAAGAAAAGGTAGCCTGGCTCCCGTCCGACGTAAACAAGTTCGCACAGGATGTAGAGAACGCCGTATTCAGATAAACCTTCAGAAGTTTATCCTGGCAGGTTCATAACTGCGGGTTACGCAGATACATACTGATTAACAAAGAAAAATACCGTATTGATTCTTTAACACAAAGGATCGATACGGTTTTTTTATGCACAGGGACGCATGGATATGGAAGCTGTCTCCGGCGGCCCCTCACGATCTTAATATTATGATACCAGGGTCAAAAGGTCTAAAATCCGATGCAGGCTCGCTTGGATGAGGATTTTTGAACATGGGATTCGCCAAAAACATGAAAAAGGAGCCCGATCAGGGCGGATTTTGAATGTTTAGAAGGCTATCTTATTAACACCTTTTTTACAACTTGATCTTGACAAATACAGGAAGATTCGATATGCTGTGAATGATTTGAAACTCAAAACATTTGAAATATCGAAAAGCCATTAAAAGAAGCGGGAAAAACTATGACAGCGAGAATCATTGGAACCGGCTCATATGCGCCGGAGCGTATTGTAACAAACAAAGATTTGATGAAGTTCCTTGATACGGATGACGAGTGGATCCGGGAGAGGACCGGAATCTGTGAGCGCCGTGTCTCCGCAGGGGAAGGAACCTCTGATCTGGCGATCCATGCGGCCGAGAGGGCGATTGCGGACGCAGGCATTGACCCAAAGGAGATTGAGATTCTGATTGTGGGAACGTGCACGCCGGATAACGGTTTTCCGAGCGCGGCGACGGATGTACAGAGAGCTGTCGGGGCGGTCAATGCAGTGGCCTTTGACGTGACGGCTGCCTGTTCCGGCTTTATCTACGGGCTCCATATCGTACAGAGCTTTATCCGGTGCGGGACCTATAAAACCGCTCTCGTGATCGGGGCGGAAACCATCAGTAAGGTATTGGACTGGACGGACCGCGGAACCTGCATCTTGTTTGGAGACGGGGCTGGCGCGGCTGTGCTGCGGGCGGATGAGACGGGCGTGATCCGCACCCTGGCCGGGAGCGACGGGCGCAAGGGCCATGTTCTGGGGTGCCAGGCGAGAACCATGGATAATTTCCTGACCGGACGTAAGCCGGAGCCGGGCTTTATGACCATGGACGGCCAGGAAGTATTTAAATTTGCCGTTAAAAAGGTGCCGGAGATTGTAAGCCAGATTCTGGAGGAAAGCGGGATTGGCCGTGAGCAGGTGGATCACTATGTGCTCCATCAGGCAAATATACGGATTCTGGAGTCCGCGTCAAGACGTCTGAAGGTTCCGATGGAAAAGATTCCGGTCAACATTGACCGCTATGGAAATACGTCCGCAGCGTCGGTTCCGATTCTCTTAGATGAGATGAACCGGGAGGGAAGACTTAAGCGGGGCGATACGCTCGTTATGGCAGGCTTTGGCGCCGGGCTCACATGGGGGGCCGCGCTGCTGAAGTGGTGAGTTTCCTGTGGTCTTTGCTTATAGAAAGCATATTGCGCAGGCCGGTGTGCGGACAGTGACGCGGCAGACAGGATTTTTACAATGTATACAAGCATTTTGTTGCTGTGACAGGCAAGCTGTGGTATAGTACATGGCAGGAGGCGGGACAACGCTTCACATATAAAATTTAAAAGATAAAAGGAGAATGAAACTATGTTAGAGAAAATGAAAGAAATGATCGCAGAGCAGTTAAGCGTAGAGGCAGACAGCGTGACGGAGGCTTCTTCCTTCAAGGACGATTTAGGCGCTGATTCCCTGGATTTATTTGAGCTCGTGATGGCGCTGGAGGACGAGTACGGCGTGGAGATCCCGGCGGAGGATTTGCAGAATCTTCTGACAGTCGGCGATGTAATGAATTATCTGAAAGAAAAAGGTGTTGAGGCATAATGAAAACACGGGTAACGGAATTACTGGGGATTGAGTATCCGATCATCCAGGGCGGCATGGCCTGGGTGGCGGAGCACAATCTGGCCGCCGCCGTTTCAGAGGCAGGGGGACTGGGCCTGATCGGCGGGGCGAACGCCCCCGGCGAAGCGGTCCGGGAGGAGATAAGGAAGGCCAGGGAGATGACAAAGAAGCCGTTTGGCGTCAATGTTATGCTCATGAGCCCCTATGCGGACGACGTGGCAAAGGTTGTGGTAGAGGAAGGCATTAAGGTCGTTACGACCGGAGCCGGAATCCCCGGAAAATACATGGGCATGTGGAAGGAGGCCGGTATCAGGGTGATTCCGGTGGTGGCTTCCGTAGCGCAGGCCAGGATGATGGAAAAGGGCGGAGCCGACGCGGTAGTGGCCGAGGGAATGGAATCAGGCGGCCATATCGGCGAGGCCACGACGATGACGCTGGTTCCGCAGGTAGCAGACGCGGTATCTATCCCTGTGATTGCCGCGGGCGGGATCGCGGACGGCAGAGGGATTGCCGCCGCCTTTATGCTGGGAGCGGAGGCGGTTCAGATGGGAACCCGGTTTGTGGTGTCAAAAGAGTCCATTGTCCATCAGAATTACAAGGATCGTTTAATAAAAGCCAAGGATATCGATTCGGCCGTGACCGGGACCAGCCACGGACATCCGATCCGCTGTCTCAGAAATAAGATGACCAGAGAGTACATCCGTCTGGAAAAGGAAGGGAAGTCCTTTGAGGAGCTGGAGTATCTGACGCTGGGCGCTTTGAGAAAAGCGGTCATGGACGGCGATGTGGAGTCGGGAACCGTGATGGCAGGCCAGATTGCAGGTATGGTCAAAAAGGAGCAGACCTGTAAGGAAATGATAGAAGAGATGATGGCCCAGGCAGAGGCGCTTTTGAAAAAACCTTTAGCCTGAGGGGCGGTTAAGCCGGCAGCCCGGGCAAAGGGCTGCCTGTGCGAAGGTAACTAGCAGAGAGCCGCGGCAGCCGGTGACAGACACGCTGCCAGGCAGTTTAATACGTGAGGTAACGCTATGAGCAAAATTGCATTTATTTTTCCGGGCCAGGGAGCGCAGGCCGCTGGAATGGGACAGGATTTTTACGAGCAGACAGAGACTGGAAAGGCGATCTTTGACAAGGCATCGGAGATTCTGGGCTTTTCTATGCCGGAGCTGTGCTTTGAGAAAAACGACAGACTGGATATTACGGAATACACACAGCCGGCCATGGTTACAGCCAGCATTGCGATGATGAAGGTCTTCATAGAGCGTACGGGCGTAAGGCCCGATGCGGCGGCCGGTTTAAGCCTGGGAGAATATCCTGCAATGGTGGCTGCAGGCGTTATGTCGCCGGAGGACGCGATCCGGACCGTGAGGCAGAGGGGGATCCTGATGCAGGAAGCGGTTCCGGCGGGCCTTGGCTCCATGGCCGCTGTCCTGGCCATGGATGCATCTGAGATTGAGAAAGTGATCGCGCCGATTGAGGGCGTGCAGATTGCAAATTATAACTGTCCCGGACAGGTGGTTATTTCCGGGAAAAAGGAGGCCGTGGCAGAGGCGGCCGACCGCTTAAAGGAGGCGGGAGCGAAACGCGTGCTTCCGCTGAAGGTAAGCGGGCCGTTCCATTCCGCCATGCTCGCAGAGGCCGGGGAAAAGCTCTATGAGGTTCTGGAGGATGTAACGCTTTCTGAGCCGGCCGTTCCCTATGTGGCCAATGTGACAGCGGACTATGTGACAAAAAAAGAGGATGTGAAGCCTCTTCTGAAAAGCCAGGTTTCATCCTCGGTGCGCTGGGAGCAGAGCATCCGCAGGATGCTGGCAGACGGGATTGACACATTTATCGAGATCGGGCCGGGTAAGACCCTGACCGGTTTTATGAAAAAAATTGACAAGAACGCGAAAGCGATGAATATAGAAAAGCTGGAGGACATCGAAAAGGTAAAGGAGGCGCTGGGATGTTAAAGGGAAAGATTGCCCTGGTGACCGGGGCCAGCCGCGGGATTGGCCGCCAGATCGCGATCTCCATGGCCAGGGAGGGCGCGCTGGTGATCGTAAATTATAACGGATCCGCCGCCAGGGCAGAAGAGACTGTTAAAGAAATAACAGAGTCCGGCGGGCAGGCAGAGGCTGTGCAGTGCAATGTATCTGACTACGCGGCTGTGGAAGAGATGATGAAATATGTGATTGGGAAATATAAGCGTCTTGATGTCCTGGTCAATAATGCGGGCATCACGAAGGATAACCTGCTGATGAAGATGGGCGAAGAGGATTTCGACGCGGTGATTGGCATTAACTTAAAGGGCGCATTTAACTGCACAAAGCACGTATCGCGCCAGATGCTTAAGCAGAAGGGCGGACGGATCATCAATATTTCCTCTGTATCAGGCGTTATGGGGAATGCGGGACAGGCGAATTACTGCGCGTCCAAGGCAGGTGTGATCGGCCTCACGAAATCCGTGGCTAGGGAGCTGGGAAGCAGAGGCATCACGGTGAACGCCATTGCGCCGGGCTTTATTGACACAGAGATGACGGAGGTACTGTCAGAGGACGTGAAAAAGGCCATGGGAGAACAGATCCCTCTCAAACGCTTTGGCAGGACAGAGGATGTGGCGGAGGCCGCCGTATTTTTGGCGTCGGACCGCGCGGCTTACATAACCGGACAGGTTATAAACGTAGACGGCGGTATGGCGATGTAGGACAGGCCGGGTAACAGTTTAAGTTTCCTGAACTGTTGCCAGGCAGTCAGAAAGGTAAGAGGAATCATTATGGAAAATAAGATACGTGTTGTGGTGACAGGAATGGGAGCGGTTACTCCGATTGGCAATGATGTGGAGACATTCTGGCAGGGCCTGAAGGATAAGAAACTGGGCTTTGGGCCGATTACGTATTTTGACACCGCGGATTACAAGGCCACGGTGGCTGCGCAGGTAAAGGATTTCAACGCAAAGGACTATATGGATCCAAAGGCAGCCAGAAGGATGGAGGCATTCTCACAGTATGCGGTGGCGGCTGCGTCCCAGGCGCTTAAGCAGTCCGGGCTCGATTTGGAGAAAGAGGACCCGTACCGTATCGGAACAAGCATTGGTTCCGGCATCGGAAGCCTGCAGGCGATCGAGAGGGAATACAAAAAGCTCCTGGACAAGGGGCCGGGCCGCGTGAATCCGCTTCTGGTTCCTCTGATGATCAGCAATATGGCCGTGGGCAATGTGGCGATTCAGTTTGGCCTTAAAGGCAAATCCATCAATGTGGTGACAGCCTGCGCGACGGGGACGAACTCGATCGGGGAGGCGTTCCGCTCTATCCAGCACGGCGAGGCGGATGTGATGGTAGCCGGCGGTTCGGAGGCGAGCATTACCCCCATCGGCCTGGCTGGTTTTACGGCTCTGACCGCCCTGTCCTCCAACCCGGATCCGAATACGGCTTCCCGCCCGTTTGACAAGGACCGCGACGGCTTTGTGATGGGCGAGGGCGCGGGAATCGTGGTGCTGGAGTCCCTGGAGCACGCAAAGGCGCGGGGCGCAAAGATTCTGGCCGAGGTAGCCGGTTACGGCGGAAGCAATGACGCGTTCCATATCACATCCCCGGCTGAGGACGGAAGCGGCGCAGCCATGGCGATGAAGGCGGCGATGAAAGATGCGGGCATTGCGCCGGAGCAGGTGGACTATGTGAACGCGCACGGAACGAGCACGCATCACAACGATTTGTTTGAGACCATGGCAATCAAGACCGCTCTGGGAGAGCACGCCTATAAGATTAAGGTGAATTCCACAAAATCCATGATCGGACATCTCCTGGGCGCCGCCGGAGGCGTGGAGTTTATAGCCTGTGTGAAATCCATTGAAGAGGGCTATGTGCATGCGACCGCAGGCTTAAAGGAGCCGGGCGAGGGCTGCGATCTGGATTATGTGATGGGCGAAGGCGTTCCCATGGACGTCAATTGCGCCATCTCCAATTCCCTGGGCTTCGGCGGAGTGAACGCAAGCCTTGTGATTAAGAAATTTGCGGGACAGGGGGAGTAAGCCATGCTGGGAATTAAGGAAATTCAGGAGATTATCCCTCACCGCCACCCGTTTCTGCTCATCGACTGCATCGAGGAGCTGACGCCGGGCGAGGGGGCGACTGGCTATAAGTCTGTAACGTATAATGAACCGTGGTTTGCGGGCCATTTCCCGCAGGAGCCGGTCATGCCGGGCGTCCTGATCGTGGAGGCGCTTGCTCAGGTAGGGGCTGTGGCTATCCTGAGCGAAGAGGAAAACAAGGGAAAGGTAGCCTATTTCGGCGCTATCAATAATGCGAAGTTTAAGAATAAAGTAGTTCCCGGGGATAAGCTTAAGCTGGAATGCCATATCATCAAGAGAAAGGGTCCCGTGGGGATCGGAAGCGCAAAGGCGACAGTAGACGGAAAGCTGGCTGTATCGGCTGAGCTGACCTTTATGATTGGATAGGGAGGACGAATATGTTTAAAAATTTATTTAAAAAGACTTATACGACCATCAACTCCAAAGAGAATGCAGAAGGAACATCTGTGAAGGAAGGTACAGCTCCTGTCGAAGCAGGGAGCGTTTCGCAAGCGGTTCAGGGAACAGGAGCGCAGGAGGCGCCAGACACAGGCGCAGCGGCCGAAGCAGGCGCGGGAACAAAGGAGAAGGAAAAGGCGCCCGAGCCGCCGAAGGCCAGCTCGCCGCAGGAGATCAAGGATCTCTGGAGGCGCTGTAACAAGTGCGGGCGTCCGATTTTAGTCCAGGCGGTTAAGGACAATGATTACATCTGTCCGGAGTGCGGCGGCTATTTCCGCGTACACGCCTACCGTCGGATCGAAATGCTGATCGATGAGGGAACCTTTGAGGAGTGGGATAAGGAGATGGAGATCGTTAATCCCTTAAATTTCCCGGGTTATGAGAAGAAGGTAACGGCTGCGAGGGAGAAAACCAACTTAAACGAGGCGGTTGTGGCAGGAAAGGGTAAGATCTTCGGCTATGATACCGTGATCGCGGTCTGTGACTGCCGTTTCCTGATGAGCAGTATGGGACATAATGTGGGCGAGAAGATCGCGCGGGCTGTGGAGAGGGCTACAAAGGAGCAGCTTCCGGTGATCATCTTTGCCGCTTCGGGCGGCGCGAGGATGCAGGAGGGCATGATTTCCCTGATGCAGATGGCCAAGACCTCCGCGGCGCTCAAGCGCCACTCCGAGGCCGGGCTTCTGTACGTGAGCGTGCTGACCGAGCCGACGACCGGAGGCGTGACGGCGAGCTTTGCCATGCTGGGCGACATCATCCTGGCAGAGCCGGGCGCGCTGATTGGCTTTGCGGGTCCCCGCGTGATTGAGCAGACCATTAACCAGAAGCTGCCGGAGGGCTTCCAGAGGGCGGAATTCCAGTTGGAGCACGGCTTTGTGGATCGCATTACGGAGCGCCATGACCAGAAAAAGCTCCTGGGCCAGATCTTAAAGCTGCACAGCAAAGAGCACGGCTGGGAGAAATGGTCGGATGAGCGCAATTCTGTGCGCCCGTCGGTGTCGGACTTCCTGTCCAGCACAGCGACCTGGCTGGCCGGCGGAAGCGAGGTAAAGCCGGCAAAGAGCCGCAGAGCGCCGTTTTCCGGTATTATGCGCCAGAAGACGCTGGATAAGATCAAGGGACGTCAGAGAGAGGCATGGGACACCGTGCGCCAGTCCCGCAGCGCGGGCCGTCTGACGGCGACGGATTATATCCGGATTCTGTTTGACAATTTTATGGAAATGCATGGAGACCGCTATTTCGGGGATGACGGCGCGGTGGTCGGCGGCGTGGCTTCCTTCTACGGGATGCCGGTGACGGTCATCGGACAGGAGCGCGGCCATTCGCCCAAGGACAGCATGAAACGCAAATTCGGCATGCCGTCTCCGGAGGGCTACCGCAAGGCGCTCAGACTCATGAAACAGGCGGAAAAATTCAACCGGCCCATTATCTGCTTTGTGGACACGCCGGGCGCATATCCGGGCATGGAGGCAGAGGAGAGAGGCCAGGGCGAGGCGATTGCCCGCAACCTGTTTGAGATGTCAGATATGAAGGTGCCGATCCTGACTGTGATTACCGGGCAGGGAGGCAGCGGCGGCGCGCTGGCGCTGGCGGTGTCAAACGAGGTGTGGATGCTTGAAAACTCGACGTACTCTATCCTTTCCCCGGAGGGCTTTGCCTCCATCCTGTGGAAGGACGCGAAGCGCGCGGATGAGGCGGCAAAGGTGATGAAGATCACAGCGGAGGATCTCTATGATCTGGGTATGATCGAGCGGATCATCTCCGAAGATCAGCCGGCTACGGCGGAGAATATCGAGGTGATCGGGCAGATTATTGACAAGCATATGAGAGAATTTTTCAAATCCTGCGCCCAGAGGACGCCGGAGGAGATCGTAACGCAGAGATACGACAGGTTCAGGAAGATATAGCATAAAAAGAGGCGGCGTACTGCAGATCGGACAGGAGACAGGTATGTGCGGATTAAGACCATTGAAAATAGGAACACTGACAGCCAGGCTTCCGGTTATCCAGGGCGGGATGGGGGTGGGCATCAGCCTGTCCTCCCTGGCCGGGGCCGTGGCCAGAGAGGGCGGGATCGGACTGATTTCCACTGCCCAGATCGGTTTTCGCGAGCCGGATTTTGCAGAGGATTCCCAGGCGGCCAATCTGCGGGCCATTGAGAAAGAGCTGAAAAAAGCCAGAGAGATTGCGCCAAAAGGGATCCTTGGCTTTAACATTATGGTGGCGACAAAAAACTATGCGGAATATGTAAAGGCCGCAGTGAAGGCCGGGGCGGATCTGATCGTCTCCGGCGCCGGCCTTCCCGTCGATCTGCCGAAATATGCCAAAGGGGCCGCGACAAAGATTGCCCCGATCGTGTCATCCGTGAAATCAGCGAATGTGATCTGTAAGCTGTGGGATCGGAAGTATCAGACCGCCCCGGATCTGGTGGTCATCGAGGGCCCTCTGGCCGGAGGCCATCTGGGTTTTGCCAGGGAGGAGCTGACCAGTCTGGGAGCGGATACAGAGCACGCTTCAAAAACCTTTAAGAGGGCGGAATATGAGAATGAGATAAAGGGCATTATAAGCCTTGTCAAAAAATACGCGGACAAGTACGGCAGGGAGATCCCGGTGGTCACCGCAGGCGGCATCTATACGCATGAGGATGTGATGCGCCAGATCGGGCTTGGCGCGGACGGCGTACAGGTGGCGACGCGCTTTGTGACCACGCAGGAATGCGACGCGCCGGATGCATATAAACAGGCGTATCTGGACGCCGCGGAAGAGGATATCGTGATCGTAAAAAGCCCGGTCGGCATGCCGGGAAGAGCGATACGAAACGCCTTTCTGCGCGAGGCGGAGAAAGGAAAGGTTGCGGTAAAGCGGTGTTACCATTGCCTGGAGCGCTGCGACAGGACGAATATCCCGTATTGTATCACCCAGGCGCTGGTGAACGCGGCCCAGGGGGATGAGGAGAATGCGCTGCTGTTCTGCGGGAGCAATGCGTGGCGCGCGGATAAGCTGGAGACGGTGCATGAGGTGATGTGCGAATTGTGCGGTTTGCCGGCAGTGTGACGTTCCCTTGGGGTTTGTGGAGATAACTGGAAAAAGGCATCCTGTTTATGAGAGGCGGGATGCCTTTTGTGTGCACAGGCCCGTATAAGGAAGTTAAAAAAAATGTGTTGAGCAGGGCTCTTTTTTGGGATATACTTAATCTGAAAAGATAAATAAGGAAGAAAGGCGGTAATGAATATGTCAGTATTACAGAGGCAGGTGGTTCAATCCCTTAATGGCTTGTCGGATGATAATTTACGCTTTTTGCTTGATATGATACAGCGCTTTATGAAGCCGCATGAAGCTGGAAATAACAATAGTGGTGAACCAGTGATGGGAAAAAAGGGTATCCGCAGAATTGGAAGCTTAGAGGGGCAGGATCTCATCGATATGGATTACGATATAGACGAATGTAACAATGAGATCACTGAGATGTTTGGGGTGTTTGAACAATGAGAATATTGTTAGATACGCATATCGCTGTTTGGGCAGTATTGAATGCTCCTAAGCTTCCTGATAAAGCGAGACAAATGATTCTTGACGAGGAAAATGAAATTTTTTACAGTACAGCTTCCGTATGGGAAATCACGATAAAGCATATGCTGCACCCGGATAAAATCAGGATGAGCGGTAATATTTTGGAAAAAGGCTGCGAAGATAACGGGTACATTGTGCTGCCGATCCTGAATGATCATGTTTCATACCTGGAAACGCTGCATCGTCCCCAGAATGCGCCTAAACACAATGACCCGTTTGACAGAATTATGGTGGCGCAGGCAAAGGCAGAAAAGCTGATGTTTTTAACGCACGATTCGTTGATTCCATATTATAAAGAACCATTTATTATCCCGGTTTAACTAATAGCTGATCCGCCTCCATATTAAAATGGTATATCCGGCAGCTTTTGATAAAGCGTCTTCCCCGCGCTGTTCTTGGGGATTACGTCAATGGGGAATACGCGCAGCCCGCTTGGGTGCAGGCCCGTTTTGGCGGCGATCCACAGCTCTGCCTGTCTGCAGAACGCCTCATCGGCCCCGGCGAGGAAGATCCGCATATGGTCGTCTTCACCGGCGCAGGCGGCCTGGACGCCTTCATACTCTGCCTTAAGGAGGCGTTCGATCTCATCCATGTTCACGCGCATGCCGAACAGCTTTAAAAACCGCTTTTTGCGCCCGGTGATGTAGTAATAGCCATCCGCATCCCGCATGGCCATGTCCCCTGTAAACAGGACGCCGCCCCGCTCATCGCCTTTGGCCAAGCCGGCCCGGCAGGCGGCGTAGCCCATCGTCACGTTTTCGCCCTCATAGACAAGTTCTCCGGTTCTGTCCGGCTCCGTGATTTCCACGTCTTTGTCTTCCATGAGGCGGAAGCGGCCGCCAGGGATGGCGATGCCCATGCTGCCGCATTTTCTGAGCGCGTCTTCTGCCGGGAGGTAGCCCATGCGGGCGGTGGCCTCGGTCTGGCCGTACATAACGATAAAGCTGCGCCCTGTCTGCGCCGCGTATTCCGCAAATTCCCTGTGCAGCTTCGGGGCCAGCTTCCCCCCGGCCTGTGTCATGGTCCTCAGAGAGGGGAGCTCCATGTCAAAAAAGGAGAGCCGCCTTAATATTTCATACGTATAGGGCACGCCGCCAAAGGAGGATGCCTGCTCCTGTCTGAAAAATTCCCAGAATTCTTTTTCAACCATGCTCCGGTTTGTCAGCAGCACCGCAGCGCCTGCGAGAAGGTGGCTGTTGATAATGGAAAGACCGTAGGTATAATGCATCGGCAGCGTGGTAATCGGGCGTTCTGAGGCGTTTAAGTCCAGATAATCCGCGATGGACGCCGCGTTTGCCGAGATGTTTTTCCGGCTCTGGCGGACAAGCTTGGGGCTTCCGGTGCTGCCGGAGGTGGTTAAAAGCAGCGCCAGATCAGGGTGGAGCGCAGGATAAGGCGCTCTTTGCCCGGCCGGCGTATATTGATATACGGTATAGCCGAAGCCTTCTGCGGCAGGTACAGCGTCTGCGGATACATCTGCGCATAGGTCTGCCGGGAAGGCGATATAATCCGGCGCATAGGTCTGAATTAGCCGCGCTGCCAGCGCCTGCTCCATTTTTGCATCTAACAGCAGGGGAACGATTTTTTTGTTTAAACAGGCCAGATAAAAGAATACCGCGCCAATAGAGTTTTCACAAAATAAAAACAGCAGGGTTCCTGTCCTCAGTTTGTTTTCAACGGAGCTGTAGAAGGCCGTGAAATCGCCGTACGTTACGCCCTTTCCGGTATCCTCTAAAAGCATCAGGCGTTTGCTTAAGCCTGGATTGATTTTATAAAATTCTTTATATTCCATAAACGCTCCTTTCATAGGCCCCGGAGTCTGTGAGAGCCTGAATCTCCCGCAAAGCGGGGCGCGGGATGGCGGGAATGGTGTATCAAATACGCTTTAACGGCTGATCCGGCGCGAGAGGCTGTCGATTAGGTTTTTTCCGTCCCAGGTCAGATCCATGAACAGGGCCTGCCCGACGGGCGCGATGCGGGAGACGCCCCGCAGCCTGCCCCGGAGCGCGGTTTCCATGAGCGCTTCCCCTGAGACGCCGAAGAAGGTTACGGTCTGCGTCTTTTCGGACACGGCGTCTGCCCATTCTCCTTTTTCCTGCATGTGGTATTCTAAAAAGCTTCCAAACTGCATCGGGATATCGGGAAAGTCCCGGGAGAGAGCTGACAGCTCCAGCACATACAGGAGGTTGTCCCAGCGCCGGATGCGGCATACGCGCCCGTTTTGCCCCGCATATTCCCAGAGCGCGCCGTATTTGCGGGTGACCTTGATTTCGGAAAGGCGGTATCGCCGGGCCGCCTTTGCCGCCGCGTTCCAGAAACGGCTCGCGGCGCGCGCTCCTGTTTTGGCGTCGCTTTCCTCCCAGCATACGAGCTTCGGACAGGAGCAGGCATTTTGATCCATGGCGTAGGTATCGTTATAAAAGCGCGCCGCCAGATCGCAAAGCGCCTCGTGCGGGAGCGCGAGGACGGCGTCTGCGCCCAGCACGCAGAGGGAGGCGCGGTCCGGGAAGGAGAGCTCAACGGCCCGGGGCCTTATAGGGATCCGGCGGATTTCTTCCACGGTCCGGTCTCCTCCCCAGACGACGCGCGCGCTGCATTCGCTGCTGAAGCGCTGTGTAAGGTCCGTAAGGCTGCGGTCATAGGCCAGGACAGAGATCCGCTTTACCAGGGGGGCATACGCGCCGTCTGCGAGCAGTTCCCGGATCAGTGCGCATAATTGCTCCGCGTCCCCGGTCCGCCGCCCGGAGACGCGCACACGGCAGGCGTTTCCGGCCAGAAGGCCGATGGCGCAGGACCAGGCAAATAAGAGCGGCACATTTGCGGGAGCAATATGGAAGGATATGCCCAGGCCCAGGGCGTCGGCCCGCCCATAGGCTTCGCGCAGGCCGAGAAGGTGCGCGCGCCGGAGCCAGAAGCCGAGCGAGCGCATTTCTTCGGACACGTTCCCGCGGGGGAGGGCGCGGATGTTTTCCGACAGGGCGTTTAAAAAGCCGAGCACAGATGCATCAAAGGGCGGCCATGGCGCCGGATCAAGCGTATATGCGCCGGCGAGCAGGGTAACGCCCGCCGGGATGGATTCCTTATGGCTCATATGTATCGCTGCACCCCCTTATCTCAGCGGCCGGGATCCGGCCCGTGATTTTTATATATTTCCCCCTGCGCCCGCAGGGGCAGTCGTCCTCTCCGAGGATGATTCCCGTATCCTCGGTGAGGATCGAATGTCCGGGATAAGAGCGGGCCATGGGGGAAAGAACCTGAATGACGCCCTCGGTTCCATTTTTGCAGCAGGAAAAATCCTCCATATTGCGGATCCGCACATCCGAGTATACGCTGGCATGCAGCCGCCCGTGCTCGCATTCCATATAGATGCAGCCGGTCTGCTCCGCCATTCCGTAATAATTGCGCACTCTGGAAAGGCGCGCCGTGTTTCGCAGGCCCTCTTTGAATGCCTCCCCGCTCACCGCCTCATTTTGGAGCTTTTTCCAGCCGCCGCCGTGGATGAGAAAGCCGTTTTCGAGCGGAAGGGTTCTGCCCAGGGCGGCCAGGGGCTGGCAAAAGTATTTCCAGATAATATAGGTAAAGCCAAATAAAAGCGCTGGCCCGCCCGCCGCGTCTTCCACAAACGCCTCCACAGCGTCAAGGTCAAGCTTCATATCGCTGGTCAGCGCGTAGCGGCGCTTTGTCCCGAAAATGGAAAAGCCGAGGATCCCTGCGCCCCGGGCGGAGAACAGGTTCCGGTCGCGCAGGACGTCCGGCGAATCGATGATCAGCATCGGAAGCCGTTTCCGGCCGATAAAATCGCTGACAATCCGCTCCAGCGTGCGCTGCTGCCAGGCGGCGGTCTGCTGATCAAGAAAAATTCTGGAGGTTTTCTGCCCGCTGGTCCCGGAGGAGGTCATGGTTTTAAAGACTTCTTCCTCCGGAACGCTTGAGAGGGGGAGCTGTTTAAAAAGGGAAACCGGAACCATGGGGATATCTTCCACGGCCCGCATGCCCTGGGCGGGATCGCCTAACAGGCGGCAGACGCGCCCGTAAGGAGCGCAGCGCTCCCGGTGCCAGTCCGTCAGCCGGTTTAAGAGATCCCTGTAAATCTGCTCCTTTTGCGCTGCTGAAAGCGCATAGGGCCCGATGTTTAATAAATCCTCATAATTCATGAAAACGCCTCGCCTCCCCGCACATCTGAAATTCGCGGCCGTGGCCGGGATAAATCCAGGTTCCCTCCGCGATGGTTTGAAGCCATGGCCGCGTATATGTTTCGTACTGTTCCTGGCTGCCGCCCGGCAGGCGTGTGACCACGCGCTCTCCTGGAAGCAGATAATCCCCGGAAAACAGCGCGCCGTCCAGGGAAATCACAGAGCTGCCGGGGGTATGGCCCGGCAGGCGCTTCATATGGAGCCGCCAGCCGCCCAGGAGAAAGCGGATCTCCTCCTCAAAGCAGAGATCCGCCGGCCCGCAGCGAAAGGGTGCGTAGGGCGTCAGCTTCGTCTCATTGCTCTTATAATAGAGAAACGCTTCCATGCGCCGCGACATGTTGGCCTTTGTATCCTGGATTTCCTCACTGCAGGCCCGGCTGCAGACGGTGAGGACAGGAAAATGCTCCCGCAGGCTGTTTAAGGCGCTGATGTGATCACAGTGCCCGTGCGTCAGGAAAACGGGGAGAAAGGCCGGGACATGCCCGGACAGAGCCGGGGCGGGGAGCGGAAAGCAGCCGGCATCGACAACGGCGCAGGTTCCGTTTTTGACAAGCAGATAGCAGCCGCTTCCTGTCACCGGATCAGAGGCGCAGAAAATATCTGCCTCCATCCCGTCCGGTTTCCGGCATCTGCGCCATCCGTCCCGGTTATTCAATGGCCACTCCATATTTTCCCAGCACCTCTTTTCCGGTTTCATAGGAGGTAAACGCCAGCACATCCTGCGTGTCGATACGAATGTCGAACGCCTCCTCCAGCTCGCTCATCAGATCCATATGGCCAATAGAATCCCAGAGCGCGATCCCTCTGTACTTTAAACCGGGCAGCTCGTCATCGGTTTTGCGGAATATGCCGCGGAAAATTTTATTATAGGTTTCTAAATTTGTCATAGCTGGTTCCTCGCTTTCTTTATGGTGCAGGTTTCCGGTTTGGCATAATCTTCGCGCCTGGAAATCAGCGCTTCCACCGCCTCTCGGGGCCGCCTTATCCCCAGTATCCGTCCGTATCGGGATCGGCCTCCGTCTCCCCGGGATTTGCGACCTCAAACAGCTCTTTGGACATAAGCTGCCGGCAGCGCGCGGCCACGGTCATTTCCCCGTTCTGGTTTGTGCAGATGCCGGAAAATGTGCCGATGTAGCCGGCTTTTCCCTCGCGGCAGGAGAGGAAACGGACACGGGCCGTTATGGTGTCGCCGTAAAATACGGGTTTTAAAAAGCGCGTCTGCGCCTCTGTGAAAACCGTCCCCTCTCCGGGGAGCTGCATACCCATGACAGAGGAAATCAGGCTGGCGGTCAGCATGCCGTGCACGAGCGGGCGTCCGAAATCTGATTTTTCCGCAAACGCCGCGTCCGTGTGCAGACGGCTGAAATCTCCCGTCAGGG
Source organism: Otoolea muris (assembly GCF_943193115.1). Taxonomy (NCBI): domain Bacteria; kingdom Bacillati; phylum Bacillota; class Clostridia; order Lachnospirales; family Lachnospiraceae; genus Otoolea; species Otoolea muris. The sequence goes on along the minus strand of NZ_CALPCY010000004.1, from coordinate 113,222 downwards.
CCGCGAATTTGTCGATGTCGTCCTTAAAAAAGGTCTTTTCCATCTGCGCGCTCTGGCCCACGCGGAGAACCGTTTTCCGCCCGTTTCCCGCATCAGCGGGGGAAACTTCCTCCCCTGCGGCTTCGTCCCGGCCCCTGCTTTTGGCCTCGCTGCGCTCCGCTCTGAGATAAGCCAGGACCTCTTCAAAGCTGCGCTCCGTGGGCAGTATAAACATCCGTTTCCTGGCCGTAAGGCCGTCGGTTGAGGCGCAGGATCGCATGCAGCCGCAGACAATAAGCCACACGTCGCAGACAGTCCCGGCCGCCGCGGTGCGGAATTCATGTTCCGGAAACTGTTCCTTTAAGAGCTGCGTCTGCCTCCCGCGGTTATAGACGCTGTTGCAGCCGCCGCAGTATTTGATTCCGATAGTCATAGGCTGTTTATCCTTTCACCTGATGGTTTAAAAGCTTCTTTGCAAAATCCAGAAGCTCGGGGCTGACCTCATTGACGAGGACGACATCCTGAACCTGGGGAAGCTCGTCCATCACCGTTTTGCCGATCAGCTCCTCTGTCGTCAGACGGGCGGACGGACAGCCCGCGCACTGTCCGGTCAGACGGATTTTCAGGATTCCGTCTGTAAATTCCAGAATCTGTACATTTCCTTCATGCGCCAGAAGCGACGGACGAACCTTCTCCTCCAGCACGGCTTCGATTTTTTCAATGATATTCATGTATGATACTCCTGCTTTCTTTCTTTGCTATAATATACAGCAATTTTCATGCCAGGGAGGCGGGGCGGTTTTGGATGGAAACGTATACGCTTTTTAAGGTTTTTACGCCGGAATGTGGAAACTCCTGATGCATTTTTGGATCAAATATCCGTTTGGTTGCATTTTCGCAACAAAATATTGCTGGTTTTTTGTCTGTCCCGGCGCTTTTTTTGTCGCTATTTATCAAAAAAGAAAAAATTTCCCCCGGGAAGGGCCGCCCGATGTGCCGAAATAAGGGATGTTTTGCGGGCCGCCGAAAAAAAATTAAAAGAAAACAGGAAAAGGTTCCCGTGTTTTGGCACGCGATTTGCATTAAATCCAGTTATAACAGTTATAAATAAATTTTATAAAGAAAGGAATTATAAGCTATGTTAATGACAGGTGAGCAGTATGTGGAAAGCATGAGAAAATTAAACCTTCAGGTTTACATGTTCGGAAAGAAGATTGAAAATCCGGTCGATGACCCCATTCTCCGTCCGTCTTTAAATTCCGTGAAGGCGACCTATGATCTGGCTCAGATGCCGGAATACGAGGATCTGATGACTGTAAACTCTTCGATTAACGGAGAGAAGATCAACCGCTTTACTCATATCCATCAGAGCACAGAGGATCTGATCAAGAAGGTAAAGATGCAGCGTCTCTGCGGACAGAAGACTGCGGCATGCTTCCAGCGCTGCGTAGGCATGGACGCGTTCAACGCCGTATACAGCACTACATATGAAACTGATGAAAAGCACGGAACGCATTATCATGAAAATTTCAAGAAGTTTTTACAGTATGTTCAGGAAAAGGATCTCACCGTAGACGGCGCTATGACGGATCCCAAGGGAGATCGTTCCCTTGCGCCGCATGCCCAGGCGGATCCGGATCTGTATTTACGGGTTGTTGAGAGAAGAGAGGACGGCATTGTTGTCCGCGGTGCAAAAGCGCATCAGACCGGTTTTGTAAACTCCCATGAGGTGATCGTTATGCCGACCATCGCCATGGGCGAGGACGACAGGGATTATGCCGTATCCTTTGCAGTACCGACTGACGCAAAGGGCATCTTCATGATCGTGGGCCGTCAGTCCTGCGATACGAGAAAGCTGGAGGGCAGCCAGATCGACGTCGGCAATTCCGAGTACGGCGGGACAGAGGCCCTGGTTATTTTTGACGATGTATTTGTGCCGAACGAGCGCATCTTCTTAAATGGAGAGTATGAATTTGCAGGCGTTCTGGTAGAGCGTTTCGCGGGCTACCACAGACAGTCCTACGGCGGATGCAAGGTTGGCGTGGGCGATGTTCTGATCGGCGCGGCGGCTGTGATCGCGGAGTACAACGGCGCGCAGAGAGCTTCCCACGTAAAGGACAAACTGATCGAGATGACGCACTTAAATGAAACCTTATACTGCTGCGGCATTGCATGTTCCGCAGAGGGCGCGCCGACAAAATCCGGCAACTACTTAATCGATCTGCTTCTGGCCAATGTATGTAAGCAGAATGTCACCCGGTTCCCGTATGAGATCGCGCGTCTTGCCGAGGACATCGCAGGCGGCCTGATGGTAACAGCCCCGTCGGAGAAGGACTTAAAGGATCCGTTCCTTGGCAAATATGTGGAGAAGTATTTCCGCGGCGTAAATGCCGTATCGACGGAGAACAGGCTGCGCATGATGCGCCTCATCGAAAATCTGACGCTCGGCGCGGCGGCAGTCGGCTACCGGACCGAGTCCATGCACGGCGCAGGCTCTCCGCAGGCGCAGAGAATCATGATCTCCCGTCAGGGCAACCTTGCCATGAAGAAGAAACTGGCAAAGGCGATCGCCAAGATCGAAGAATAGGAGCGCGGCGTTTGCGGGGGTCGCAGAGAGGGCCCGGCGCTCTCTCTGTGGATTTGAGAGATCTGCCGCCCGCATTTGTATTATGTACTCTTGGAATCTCTCTGCACCTGCCTTTGCGGCTGATTTTCCGCCAGATGCACCCAAATTTAATCAACGTACGCTCCACGTACGCCTCATAAATTTGTGCGCATCTAAAATCATCTCACAAAATCAGGCGCAGCGAGATTCCGATAGTATACTATTTAGAAATGGAGGAATCCCATGAGCTGGGAAAGCGAGTATCAGAGTAAATTGACGGAGGCCGAAAAGGCCGTTGATTTTATTAAATCCGGCGAACGCGTTGTGATCGGCCATGCCTGCGGAGAGCCGTCCCATGTGGTTGAGGCTATGATAGCGAAGGCAGAGCAGTACGAAAATGTTGAGATCGTCCATATGGTGGCCATGGGCAAGGCCGGCTACGCACAGCCGGGCATGGAAAAACATTTCCGCCACAACGCCCTGTTTGTGGGCGGGACGACGAGAAAGGCGGTTCAGGAGGGCCGCGGCGATTATACCCCGTGCTTTTTCTACCGCATTCCGGATTTGTTTACAAACGGAAGCCTTCCGGTCGATGTGGCCATGATCCAGGCATCCCGCCCGGACGGGAACGGGAATATGAGCCTTGGAATCTCGGTGGATTATACGCTTCCGGCTGCCAGAGCCGCGAAGAAGGTCATTGTACAGGTGAATAAAGAAATGCCGGGAACCGGGGGAGATAGCTGCATAAACGCGGCGGATGCGAATATTGTGGCCATTGTCGAGCATGACGCCCCGATCATTGAGCTGGCCCCGCCGAAAATCAGCGACGTGGAAAAGGCTATTGGCGCAAACTGCGCGTCCCTGATAAACGACGGCGATACGCTGCAGCTTGGGATCGGCGCGATCCCGGACGCGGTGCTTTTATTCCTGAAAGAGAAAAAGGATCTGGGCATCCATTCCGAGATGTTTTCCGACGGCGTTGTGGAATTAGTGGAGAGCGGCGTTATTACCAATAAGAAAAAGACCACGCATGTGGGAAAATTTGTGGCCAATTTCCTGATGGGGACAAAACGGCTGTATGACTTTGTAAATAACAATCCGGATGTGGAGATGTACCCGGTTGATTATGTAAATAACCCGGTTGTGGTGATGAAGGAGGACAATATTGTCTCCATCAATTCCTGCGTGCAGATTGATCTGATGGGACAGGCGGCTTCGGAATCGATCGGCTATACGCAGATATCCGGCGTCGGCGGCCAGGTGGACTTTATCCGCGGCGCATCCATGGCTAAAAACGGCCGCTCGATCCTGGCGTTCCCGTCCACGGCGGCCAAAGGGACCGTGTCCAAGATTGTGCCTCTGCTGGACGAGGGAGCGGCCGTCACAACGTCCCGGAACGATATCGACTACGCTGTGACAGAGTACGGCGTTGCGAAGCTGGCGGGAAAGACCTTAAAGGATCGCGCCCGAGCGCTGATCGAGATCGCGCATCCCGATTTCCGCGACGGCTTAAAATCAGTGTATGAACAGAGGTTCCATTGTAAATATGAATAAACAGGTTACTGTGAACCGTAACATAAACAGTTGGACAGAATAGGAGTAATTACTTATGGCAATGAAACGTGAATATGGACAGGAGCAGCCGTATATTCCTGCCGGCATATTTAAGATCCGCCTTCCATTTATCCACTACAGATGGGAGATTTCCGAGTGCCTGCAGGCCATCCTGATGTGCGCGACCTGCTTGGGCGCGATCCCGGTCCTCGAGGAGGTGCTGGGGGTTCCCTATGAGGTGGCCTGGAGCATGGTGATTATCAACGGCTTTTTCTACAGTATGCACGCGCTGCTGGGCGATCCGGTCGTTCCGGGCTGGATCACGCCGGCCATTCCGCTTGTCACCGCGTTCCTGACCCTGTCCGAGCAGGGGCCGGCGAGAACGCAAAGCCTGATTGCCCTGCAGCTCATGGTCGGTATCATCTTCCTTTTTATGGGAGTAACGGGGCTTGCCAGCAAAATCATCGGCGCGATCCCGAACGCGATCAAATCCGGCGTGCTTGTCGGCGCGGGCTTTTCCGCGATTATGGGCGAATTTAAGGACGGCGGACGGGCGGGCATGTACCCGGCCACAGTGCTGATCGGCTCTGTCATCGCCTATTTCCTGCTTTTTTCGATGCTGTTTAAGAAAATGAAGGCAAAGAATAAGCTGTGGTATATGGTCGGGAATTTCGGCATGCTGCCGGCGATCATCATCGCGGTGATCATCGGGCCGCTTTCCGGCGAGCTTCCGCCGCCAAACCTGGTGCTCGGAGAGGTGATCAAGATTCCGGAATTCGGCGCGATTATGAGCACGTTGAGTCCGTTTTCCATCGGTTTTCCGGGCATCGGGCAGTTTATCGCGGCGATCCCGACGGCGATCTCTGTCTATATCATCGCCTTCGGCGATTTCGTATCCAGCGAGCAGCTTTTGTCAGCCGCCGACGAGATCCGGCAGGATGAAAAGATTGACTTTAACGCCAACCGTTCCAATATAATCAGCGCAATCCGCAACATCGTACAGTCCCTGATCTGCCCCTATGTGGCTCTCTGCGGGCCTCTGTGGGCGGCGGTAACCGCCTCTGTTGCAGAGCGCTATAAGGACGGCAGGGAATCTATGGATTCGATCTTCAGCGGCGTGGGCACATTCCGCTGGATGACGTTCATCTGCGTGGCGCTCGTCCCGGTCGCATCCTTTGTGCAGCCGATCCTTCCGGCGGCCCTGTCCCTTACGCTGATTGTGCAGGGATATGTATGCTGCCAGATTGGGCTGGGCATGATAAAGACAGACGCAGAGCGCGGCATCGCAGGCGCTATGGCCGGTATCCTCGCCATTAAGGGCGCGGCCTGGGGGCTTGCTGCCGGCGTGATTGTCTACATTCTGATCTATGGGAATTTCAAAAATCCGGTCGTGGAGGAAAAAGCGTCGAACGCGTAAAATTACAGAAGATACACAGGCCAGAGGGAGTCGTGGAAAGTCCGCCGGGAGCAGGCGGCGCTTTCAAGCTCTCCCTGGCCGTCATCATTTCCCGGGGCGGTCCGGCAGATGCTGTCGCACATGAGCCGGCGCGAGGCGTTTTTTTGAGCCGGGTTATGCCATACATCGCTGTTTTAACAGTGTTGATATTTTTTTAACAGCACGTTAAAATGAGGCTGTCGGACAGCCGTCTGCGGCTGAAGAATCATAACAGTTCAGAGGTTGTCTGAACTGTTACGAAAAATCAGGGGGAGAGGGGAGAAATGATGCAGAACAGAAAAGAGATTGCGGAGCCTTTGAGCAGCGAATATCTGGATGCGATTATTGAGCATTCCTTTGACGGGATTTATATTACGGACGGACAGGCCAATACGATTAAGGTGAACCGTTCTTATCTTACGATTTCGGGCTTAAAGAAAAGCGAGGTGCTGGGCTATAATATGAGGGAGCTGGTCCGCAATAAGACGATTTCCGCTTCCGGTACGCTGATGGCTCTGGCGCAGAAGCGCCCGATTACGATTCAGCAGGAATTTAAGACCGGAAAGCGCGCCTTAATTACGAGCACTCCGATTACCAATGTGCAGGATGAGGTGATTCTTGTGATCACCAATGTCCGTGATATAACGGAATTGTACCGCTTAAAGGAGGAGGCCGCGCAGTTCCATCAAAAGGAGCGCAAGCTTCGCAAGGAGCTGGAGCATATACAGAGGGATTCCCTCAAACGCTGCTGCCTGACAGCCGAGGATCAGAAAACAATGGAGATTATCTCCCTGTCAAAGCGGGTTGCTCCTCTGGATACCACGGTGATCCTGCTGGGAGAGACCGGGGTGGGGAAGGAGGTGTTTGCAAAATATATTTACCAGAACAGCAGCCGGAATGACAAGCCCTTTATTAAGGTAAACTGCGGCGCAATCCCGGCGAACCTGGTGGAGAGCGAGCTGTTCGGATATGAAAAGGGCGCTTTTACGGGAGCGGACCGGAACGGGAAGATGGGGCTGTTCGAGGTGGCAGATACGGGAACCATTTTTCTTGACGAGGTGGGGGAACTGCCCCTGGATATGCAGGTCAAACTCCTGCGCGTGCTGCAGGAGCAGGAGTTTGAGCGGATCGGGGGCCGGAAGCCCGTGAAGGCCGACGTGCGGGTCCTGGCGGCCACCAACCGGAACTTAGAGGAGATGGTGAGGCAGAAGGCGTTCCGGGAGGATCTGTACTACAGGCTGATGATCTTCCCAATCCATATCCCGCCGCTCAGGGAGCGGCCCGCGGATATCATCCCGCTTGCCAGCCTGTTTCTGTCACAGCTCAATAAGAAGTATAATTTCAAGAAATATTTTTCGCTGATTTCCATTACCATGATGAAAGACTATAACTGGCCCGGGAATATCCGCGAGCTGCGCAATATTGTGGAACGGGCGGCCATCATCAGCAGCGGCGACGAGATCACGCCGGACGCCCTTTCGCTGTATCCGGCCGGGGAACGCCCGAAGGCCGCGCCATGCGTGCCGGCGCACACAGGAAGCTTAAAGAGCGCGATCGAGGCGCTGGAGCTGGAATATATCAACCATGCGTATGAGACGTTTGGCAACGTGCGGGACGCCGCCGCAAGCCTTGGCATGACGCCCTCCACGTTTGTGCGGAAACGTCAGCGCTTCAGCGCGCAGGTTAAGGATCTGATGTAAATGGCGCGCTACCCCCAGATTTTACGCCCGTTTTTATCCGGCAGATTCATTTCGCCCCTGTATTTATTGACGGTCCTGCGCGAGATATGGATATCATGCTGCAAAAGCTTTTCGCTGATCGCCTGATCGCTGTAGGGATTTTGCTTGTCTTCCCCGTCCACGATGGTCTTAATCAATGCTTTTACCTGCTCCGGGGTCTTTTCCTGCGTTGTCCCGGCCGCTTTCCCCGCGGCGCAGGTCAGAAAATAGTTCAGCGGGAATATCCCCCAGTGGCACTGGAGATATTTGCCGTGCAGGGCCCGGCTGACGGTGGATTCGTGCAGGTTAAGCTTATCCGCCAGATCAGAGAGCTTCATCGGGCGTTTGTATCCGGTTCCGCGCAGGAAAAAGTCATTCTGAAGCTGCACGAGCTCATGCATGACGCGCGCGAGCGTGGAGGCGCGCTGTTCGATGCAGCTGGAAACCCACCTGGCCTGCCGGATTTTCTCGTGCAGATAGGCTTTGGCCTCCTTATCGGCGATCGTGCGGTGCATATCCTGATAATAGCTGCTGATATGAAATCCGGGATACTTGTACTCATTGATCAGAATTTCAAAGGAACCCTCTAATGTAACGATAATAACATCCGGGGTGATATATTGAAGGTAATTCCTGCTGTAAAAGGCGCTTCCCGGTTTAGGCTGGAGCCTGCGGATTTCCTCGCAGGCCAGGGTTACTTCCTCCATGGAGGCGTTCAGTTTTTTCGCAATATGCGGCAGATGGTTCCTGGCGATATCGTTTAAATGGTTCTTTATAATAGCCTCTGTCAGTTTATGTGTACTGCCTCCGCGCTCTATCTGCAAAAGCAGACATTCTTCCAGGGAGCGCGCGCCGATTCCCGCGGGGTTTAGAGACTGGATCACCTTCAGAAGACGCTCAATATGCGGGACATCCACATGATACGCTTCGGCGGCGACCGACAATTCATCCGGATAATAGCCGCGCTCATCCAGGGACAGGATCATAAATTTCAGGATGGACCGATCCTGTCCGGAAAAGCCGGACAGTAGGATCTGGGATAAAAGATAATCGCTTAAGCTTTCCTCCGCCCAGTTTTGATCATGCCAGTTGTCCTCCGGGCTGTCATCGCCGCGTTCCTGCTGGTAATACACCCTGTTCTGCAGATCCGTCGATTCCAGCCAGTCTAATTTGCGCTGCAGCTCCTCCTGCTGCGCCGGGAGGTCTTCCCGGCCCCGCTCGTCCAGTTCCATGACAGGGTTCTCAAGCGCCAGGTTTTCCAGATAGCTCTCCAGCTCAAGCGCATTCATCTGAAGGATTTCCATGGATTGGATCATGTGCTGAGCCAGCCCCTGTTTTTGCGAAAGCTCTATATACTGTTCCATAATACCCCTCTTTTGTCTGAACATTCATAACAGTTAAAAATGAGTACCGGTTCAGAGATAATCTGAATAATTGCAAAAAAGTGAATAATATCCCTATATCCGCCGGAGTATGCCCCAAACAGGTTCCTGTTTCTATCCCCTGAACCGGTTTAAGCAGGCGTAGATTTCCTGGACTCTCGGCAGGCACAGGCCCATGGCGGCATATGACGCGTCGGTAAATGCGGACAGCCCGTGTTTTTCATATTCCTTCATGATCAGGGAAACGATTTCCTGAAGGGTGCAGCGCTCAAAAAGGCCCTTTTCGAGACAGTAACGGACCATCTGAGCCAGGGCGTTCGTCTGCTCGCTGTCTGCAAGCTGTTCCACAAAACGCAGATCAACCGGTTCCTTTGCCACCTGGAAGGCGTCCTTTCCGCGCACCTTGACCTTAATCCGGTCGCCGCGCCCGCCGCCTCTGCCGTCCCGGTCGCCGCGTCCGCCTCTGCCGTATCCGCCGCCTCTGCTATACCCGCCGTCTCTGCCGTATCCGCCGCCGGCGCTGTTTCCGTTCCCGCGCCCGTCTCTGCCGCCGCGTCCGCCGCGTTCGTTACTGCTGTCCCCGTCGTCTCCCGGTTCGTCTCCGGTATTCCTGCCTCCGCCGTCCCAGATATCGCCAAGCCCGTTGTTCCTGCGCGCGCCTGTGACGCTGGAGGCGAGGCGGCGGCCCTTTTCCGGAAGCCGGAAGCCGGGGGCCGAGATCTCGGGGCGGGATTCGGACGCCTGGCAGGCCGCCGTTACCGTATCTGTGATGTCATACGGCCGGTAGGAGTCCATCTGGAGCACGGTGTCGGCGATGAAGAAATACGCGCCCGAGCTTCCGGCAACGAGAACCGTGGAGATCCCGGCCTGCTCATACAGATCCCTTGCCCGTTCAATAAACGGCGTGATGGGCTCCTTATCGCGGCTGACAATGCGCTGCATCAAATCATCTCTCAGCATAAAATTCGTGGCCGAGGTGTCCTCATCAATAAGGAAGGCCCGCGCTCCGGACTCAACGCCTTCTATGACAGCCGCGGCCTGGGAGGTGCTTCCGCTGGCGTCGGCTGTGGAAAAGGCGGCTGTATTCTTGCCGTTTGGCAGATCGTTGATAAAAAGGGAAATATCCACATTATTGATGCTGCGCCCGTCCTCCGCGCGCAGCTTAACCGCCGTGCAGTCCGTGATCACATATTCCCGGCCATCGCCGGCGATATGGTTGTATACGCCGGATTCCAGAGCCTTTAAGAGCGTGGATTTCCCGTGGTAGCCGCCTCCTACAATCAGTGTGATGCCGCGGCGGACGGCAAGCCCGGAGAGAGGACCGCGGTGCGGCAGTTCAAGGGTGATTGTCAGGGAATCCGGGGCGGTAAAGGGGATGCTGTCTTTCATGGGCCGATCCGAGATGCCTGTCTCGCGGGGCAGGATGGATCCATTAGCCGCAAAGGACACCAGATCAAGGCGCTTTAATTCGCCCCGGATAAACTCCTGATCCTCGGAGAGGTGAATGACGTCCAGCACTTCCTTTTTATCCCTGTTTTTATAAAAGAATACATTGCGCACGCAGCCCGGCAGAAAATCGAACAGGATGCGGATCAGCTCTCCGGAATTGATCGTGCGCCCAAAAGCCGGAAAACCGACCTCAAAGCGCGCCGTAATGGAATTTGCCCCGATCTCACAGGCCGTGCGGGGCAGGATCTCCTGCCCCGGGCGGCTGGTTGCGATCAGGCCGCTCTTGCCGGAGCCTTTGGCTTTAAAATTAAAGCGCGCGATCTCGCGCGAAAAGCAGCGCAGAAGGTAATCCTCCAGGGCGGTTTTCTTAAAGCCCTCATTGAAATATTCGGCCGGAAAGCCGGCGGCCTGATGGCTTATGGTTACGCTGACCTTGGACGGGGAGGCAAAGGGATCCCCCTGCACATGGTCAATGGATAAAATGTAGTCTTTAAAATCATAAGCGCCCCGGGCGTCTTTGTAGGCCGGATAGCTCTTGTGATCAATGCTTTCCAGAAGTCTTCTCAAATCATGCGACTGTTTCATGGGTGTTCCTTTCTTTGGCTTATAATGACTTATCATTGACTTACGTTTTCAGCAGTCTGCCGCAGCAGTTCAGAGGTTATGAACTGTTATTATTTTATAGCAGCGACAGGGAAATAGCAAGAGAAAATCCTAAACCGCGGGTGACAAGAAGGCGGCGGGAGGCTATAATTTTTAATATGGATGTTTTTCATAATGGAAAGGAGTGTGGCGCTGGTGCTGAAAAAAGAGACGATTCTCCTCACAGGGGGCACAGGTTATATCGGACGGATGCTGGCAAAGGATATTGTGCATACGCCCCGATGAGGGGCGGGACGCCTGATTCTGCCCGTCAGGGATATGGAAAAGGCGGGGGATATCATAAAGGGGGAGCTGAACGCAGGCGATACGGAAGTCATTTTGTGCAAAGGCGGTATCAGGGACTGGGATGAGGAAACCATTCCGCAGGAGGTTGACCGTATCATCCACTGTGCCTGCCCCACGAAGTCCCATGAGATGATATCGCGGCCGGTAGAGACAGCGGACTGTATTGTGGAGGGGACGCGCCGGATCCTGGAGCTGGCGGCAAAAAAGAAGGTTCGTTCCATGGTATACCTCTCCTCTATGGAGGTTTACGGAAAGGTTGACTGCAGCGAGGGGGAGCGCGTATCGGAGGAGCGGCTGGGCGATGTGAGCCTGGACGCGCCGCGTAGCTGCTATCCGCTGGGGAAACGCATGGCAGAGCACTACTGCCATATTTTTTACAGGGAATACGGCGTACCTGTCCGCATTGCAAGGCTGGCTCAGACGTTCGGGAAAGGGGTTCCTCCGGAGGACGGGCGGGTTTTTGCACAGTTCGCAAAGGCGGCGGCAGAGGGGCGTGATATTCTATTGCATACGAGCGGTATGTCTATGGGAAATTATTGCGAGATATCCGATACGGTCAATGCGATTTGGACGATCCTTGAGAATGGCCGGGACGGGGAGGTATATAATGTCGTGAATGAGGATGCTACGATGCGGATCCGGGACATGGCGCAGCTTGTGGCGCAGGAGATAGCAGGGGGAAAGATTAAAGTCATCTGCGGGGCGGATGAGGCGGGCGCGCATGGATATGCCGAAGATACCGGGCTGCGCCTTTCATCTGAGAAAATGCGCGCCCTGGGATGGAGGCCGACGAAGGGGCTGGCTGAGATGTACAGGGAGCTTATGTCATAAGAGGGCGTACAGGACTCATAGATTAGAGTAAATGATGGCGGCATGCGGCATTCGCAGCAGGCGCTGGCCTGATGTCAGGCTGCCTGCTGATGCTGCCAAAGACATAACCGGGAAAGAGGTTTGCTATGCTGAATTATCTGTGGGGCTTTATGATGCTTGTCGGTATATTGTGGGCGGCTGTTCACGGGAACCTTGGCCAGGTCACGGCAGGGGCTCTGGAATCGGCGGGGGAGGCGGTAAAGCTGTGCATTACCATGCTGGGCGTGATGTCCTTTTGGACCGGGATCCTGGAGGTGGGCCGCCGGGCCGGGCTGATCGAACAGCTTTCCGCCAGGATGCGGCCAATTCTGCGCTTTTTGTTCCCGCATATTCCGGAGAATCATCCGTCCCTGGAAGCCATTGCGGCGAATATGATCGCCAATGTCATAGGAGTCGGGTGGGCGGCTACGCCGGCTGGGCTTAGGGCGATGGAGGAATTGGAGAAGCTGGAGGAAGACAGGAGAAACGGCCGGCTTCCGGGCCCGGTGAGAAAGCGTGGAATTGCCAGTAATGAGATGTGTACATTTCTGATCATTAATATCTCTTCCCTGCAGCTCATTCCGGTGAATATGATTGCCTATAGGAGCCAGTATGGGAGCGTGAACCCGGCAGCGGTTGTGGGGCCGGGAATTGCGGCGACGGCGGTGAGTACGTTAGTGGCAGTGATTTTTTGTAAGGTGATGGATGGGGAGCGGAGGATATAACATCTTCCGCTTTTGTAGTATTCAAGAAGAGACGAAAAAGAGTGTTGAAAGTATATTGAGAGGAACTGTTTTTTAGGGTATACTAAGTATGATTTGCAAAATGATCGGTTGACCTTATGGCAAATATTATAATACAAGCCAAAGAATCTGAGGAGGAAACGATATTGAGCACGATGAGCGATTTAAAAGGAATTAGTATTCAACAATATAAGACAGATGTTGGATTTCGTACTCTGGTAGAAGGTGTAAACGAAAATTTGTATATTATACCCAAATATCAGAGAAAATATCGCTGGAGTAAGGAACAGATTATTTCATTAGTTGAATCATTGATCCGTGGTTTACCGATTCCGCCAATTTATACGTGCAGAAACAGTGAGAATCAATTGGGAATCTTAGATGGACAACAGCGTGTTTTGAGTTTGTTTTTTTATTATATAGGTTTTTATTTAGACAGAAGAGAAAGTAATTCTGTAGATTTTTCAGAAATCCAAGTGCATAACATTCCTTTTAAAGAAGCCTTAACGAGCCAACTGACATTAGAAGAACTTCATATTCAACTAATAAATGAGGATGAAAAAAAATTTATGTAGATTATGCTTCTCTTCCCATGGAAATGAAAAGACGCATAGACTATACGTCAATTACTGTTATAGAAATAAAAATTGATGACGAAAAACAGCGCACAAAAATATTAAGAAAAATTTTTGAAAATTTAAATTCTAAAGGTTCTCTTTTAACGCAGCAGGAATTGAGAAACGTAATATACGTATGTGATTTTTATACGATGCTGCAGGAATATAACAGGTATGATGATAAATGGCGAAAAATATGGGGGCAAGAGGATGCTGCAGAACGCGACATGGAAACTCTTTTGCGGTTTTGCGCATTGAAAAAGTATGTCAGGATTGAGCAAAAGAATTAGATAATAATGGGAATCTCCCTAAATACGAATACAATAATTTAATCGTAAAGTTATTTTGCGGGAAGCTGGTAAATAAATCGTCAGATGAAATACTCAAGATTTGTAAAAGCATCTTTATTATTACATTTGCTAAAATGTAGAAAGTGATTTCGCAGGGATAATCAACGTAAATTGTTTTTAAATGTAATAAAATTAAACTTTTCAGAATCGACAAACCATTCCACGGTTTCAAAAATAAACGGAGGTAAAGAAATGGCATATAAGGATTTTATCAGCGAACTGCAGAAAAAGCTTGAGGAAAACAAGCAGGAGCTGGGTTATGACAAAATGGTCTTCTTAGAGGATGGGGCCACATCGTCTGATATGGAGGAGCTTTCTGTCATACGCGAAACAAACATCAAGTATCACAAAACGGAATCGGATGTGCTGATTGGCGATTATATTATCCTGTACCAATATAAGGGCAAGAGAGAACAGGTATGCAGATTTGACTGCGGGCAGTTGTACCGTAAGTATGAAAAAGGCGGCTGGACGGCTGTGTGGGAACAGATTCGTTCTGCGATCGACTCCAGCAGAAAATTCATGGAACTGGGAATTATGGATCTGATTGAAAAAAATGAGTATGGTTCGTTAAAAGACAAGCTTTTTATCCGCCCGCTGAATTTTAACGACCACCGATTTGAACTGAAGGATCATATTTACAGGCGCATCGGCGATATGGTGCTGGTTCTCTATATTCTTGTAAGTGATGAAAATGACGGCAAAAGACATGACGTATTATCTGTTAAGGTACATAAATCCTCAATACAGGCATGGGGGATAGATGAGGAACAAGTGTGGGAGGATGCGATGAGCAATACATACATCATGGCGCCGCCGCGTATATACTTAAAACCGATGGACTTATTAAATCCGCCTTATCACAGAGGCGCGTTTATGGCGCTGAACAGTGATATAACTTCACTTTCACCGCTTGAAGTGCCGACTGTGACAACGACAGCGCAGATAAACGGCGCAATCGCCATGTTTTATCCCGGAGTAATGAAGCGTTTGGCAGAGCTTTTCGGAGACGATTATTATATAGCTTTCACGGGAACAAGCGAAGCCAGGCTTCATAAAAAGGGCACGATACATCCACGAGATATACTTATGCGGATCAAGCAGATGAACAAAACTTTCGATCCGTCAGAAACCCTGTCGAACAAGGTCTATCTGTACGAAAGAGCGAATCAGGAAATGAGGCAGATGGAGCTTTGATCTTTGAACTTTTAAAAATCCTGGCCTTATATCGTTATAGGTTACTTTTTCATAGGTTTTATGATTGAAAAGATTATTGTAAGAAATCAGGCAGGCATCTGCCAGTGTGTGAAGAACGGCGGAAAAAATGGGCGGAGGAGGCCGGGGGCAAAACGTGCGGTTATTGCGGAAGTGATATTTATCCGGATCAGTTTGTCGCAGATATATAGAAGAGTCATTTATGCAGCGGGATGGCGGCTGTATAGGTGGATTTTTCAAAAAGTCCGCGCCGTTATATGGATGTACTCTCGAAATCTCTCTGCGCCTGATTTTGTGAGGTTCCGGGAGTACATATGGAGACAAGGGAGGTTTAAAAATGACGGAATCCGTACAAAAGGCGATTAATGACATTACTTCCAGAAGCAAAGTATTCCCTGAGGAAGCATTTCAAACGATCAGTAAAAACAGGGAGGAGGCGATTCCCTTCCTGCGCGCGGCGCTGGAAAAGGCGGTCGCTGAAAAGGACAAGCTGGACGTGCAATACCAGCTGCATTTTTACGCCCTATTTTTCCTGGGAGAGTTCCAGGCCAGGGAGTGCTTTCCTCTGATCATGGAGATGGCGTCGTTTCCGACCGATATATTAGATTACCTGATCGGAGACACAGTCACAGAGGGCCTGCCGCAGATTCTTTACCATACATACAATGGAGATCTGGAATTGCTGAAGAAGGCGATCCGAAATCAGGAAAGCGACGAATTTGCAAGAACCGGAATGTTGAGGGTGATGGGACAGTTGTATCTGGACGGCAGCCTGGGAAAGGACGAATGGGAGGATTTTATCAGGGAGGAGGCCCACGGCGATGAGCGTGACGACAGTTATATATACACCGGCCTGGCGGACGTTATATGCGACTGTAATATGAAGGACATGCTCCCGGAGATCCGGTATCTGTATGAGAGGGAGCGGATCGATGAATCTGCGATAGGCAGGTATGATGATTGTGTGGACAGGATGTTCCGGAAGAATAGAGATACTTACACAAGTCCGATTGATGCGGCAAAGATGCTGCGCGGCTGGGCGATGTTTGAGGAGCCAAAGCGGGATACAATGGAAAAAAAGAGCATTGACAAGCTGTTTAAAGCTCTGGAGAGGGAGTATAACGCCCCGGAGAAGACAGTCAAAATCGGGAGAAACGACCCCTGTCCCTGCGGAAGCGGAAAAAAATACAAGAAATGCTGCCTGAACAAACCAAAGCCGGAGACAGCGGCGCCGGAAAGCGAATCGGAAAAGGAAAAATGGCTGAAGAGATACCCTGCGGCGGCGCAGGAGCGGGAGGAAGGGAGAATTTACCTGGAGGATTATTATGATGCCGGGAGCATTGAGATTGACAAGCTGCTTTATCTGGCCCTGAAGCACCGGCCGGCTCCGATATGGAGTCGGGAGCCGGAGGAGGTTAAGAAAAACAGGGTGAGAGCCTATTTGAGCGAGGCTTTTCCAAAATTTATCAGCAAGGCGGAGCAGGAAAATGTAAAAACCTTTCAGGAATACGATGATAAATTTTCGATACATTATCAGTGTAAGGAATGGCTTGAGGTTCTCCTGGAGCTGGCAAAAGAGGATGGGGACGACAAGCTTGGCGGCGCAGTGTCCGCATGTCTGGCCAGGATGGACAGTTAGACGTTTTGTAAAGGAAATGTTCCTGGAACCGCATTGCGTATGCGGCGCTGTTTTAGTCCGCAGTGGAGAGAGGCGCTTTTACCCCTCTCCATTGTTGTCCTGCGCGGAGATCTCTGCGCGAATGTGCAGAAGGAGGTTTCCCGCCTCATCCCCGTGCCGCAGCAAATCATCTTTATCCGGTATTTCGATGTCGTGGATTAAAACGTTTCTTGTCTTTCTCAGGAGGACAATCCGGTTCAGCGTATCCTGGTCAAGCAGGCCCATCCGTTTCAGGCGGTTGATGTTAAAGGAACCTCTGGCCTTTGGAGCGTTCTGGTAAGTGATCTGGTTCAACAGCTTTTCAAGGGATACCCACCGCTCGATAAAGTAATCGATCGCGGCCCTGTGCACCTCATCAAGCCCGCCGCGGCCGGCACGGAGCTCCTGATAGATCTGGTAGCGTTTTTCGTTTCCGGTGATAATCTGATCTATGATCTGCTGGGAGAGGTTCCGCTTGTCCTTTTCAAATTTTACGGATTTCAGGACCGCCTCCATCTCTTTCACACCGGTGAAACGGAGACGGCTGATCAGGCTGTACAGGAGTTCGATATTCCCCATCCGCAGCTCAATTTCTTCATTTTCAAACTGGCCGCTTAAGTAGTTGTAGAGATAGGAGGCGAGATCGTACTGGCTGCTGAAGGCGGCGTTTTTGGTGCGGATCCGCAAATTTCCGGCTCTCTGCAGGCGCTCCAGCGCGATTTCCCCGGCCAGCACCAGGCCGTTCAGCTCATCCAGGATCGCCAGCTCTTCATCCGAGAGAGCGCCCTGCATGGGCTTGTAAACGAGGTCGTGCTCCACTTCGCACCACGCATGCATCAGGACAGAGGCCACCTGAATCTCGATCCGCGCGGCGGCGTACTTTTTCTGCGGCGGTTCCAGACGCTCCTCCCGCATATGGGCGCGGTAGTGGTTGGCCCAATAACCGGAAAAGCGCTTGTGGTAGGACGGCGGCTTGGACTGCTCGGGAAACTGCCTTGTCTCCAGGATCGTGAAAAGGCGGCCGATCAGGGTGTTCACGATATCGCGATCGCCCGGGAAATAGAGGGAGACGCGCACGCCGGTCAGATCAGCGATATCCTCATAGATTTCCTTCATATTTTTATAGGGCCCGGCGTTGAGCTCGTTGCGGCGCTGTACCTTGGCCTTTAAGCGTCCGGGATTTTTGGCGCGGAAGGTTACGATGGAGCGGATGCCGGCGGAGCGGAGCTCTTCTTCAAGCTGCAGGGCGGCCAGGCGGCCGGCTGTCTCATAAAAAGGCATTTTCTTTTTATAGTTTTCCATAAACTGGCTGATCAGATCCATATGAACGCCTCCTTTTCCATAGAATGTACTCTCGGAATCTCTCTGCGCCTGCTTTTGCGGCTGATTTTCCGCCAGATGCACCCAAATTTAATCAACGTACGCTCCACGTACGCCTCATAAATTTGTGCACATCTGACAAAAAATCATCTCACAAAATCAGGCACAGCGAGATTCCGAGAGTACATTAGATTTTCCTGCTTTTCAATATTTCATACAGCCGGCGCTGCGCAGACCGTACGGCCAGCGCAGCCAGCGCGCAGACAAGTCTTCGCTGTTACTCATTAGCTGATATTATATACGAAAGAAAAAGCAGATTCAATAGACGAATGGAAGACAATGTGGTAAAGTTATAAGGATTAAAACATTCAGATCGCGGCGGCAGAAAGCGGCTGCTGCCGCGCAGAGGACATGATTATGAGACATTATATCGTATTAGACCTTGAGTGGAACCAGAGCCCCATGGGTAAGGACAGCTCTGCGGACAGGCTGCCGTTTGAGATTATTGAGATCGGCGCGGTGAAACTGAACAGCAGCCTGCAGATCGTATCCGAATTCCGCCGTCTGATCCGGCCCAGGGTGTACCGGGAGATGCATTTTATTATTTCAGAAGTGACACATATGTCGATCGAGGAGCTGAACCAGGAGGGAACTTCCTTTATGAATGCGATGAAGGAGTTTCTGGAGTGGTGCGGAACGGATTACAGCCTCTGCACATGGGGGCCGATGGATTTGACAGAGCTGCAGCGCAATATCGTTTATCACGGCATGGAGATACCGTTTGGCTGGCCTCTTCTTTACTATGATGTGCAGAAGATCTACGCCCTTGTAAAGGGACAGGGGCAGCGGGAGTCTTTAGACCGCGCGGTGGAGGAGCTGGGGCTTGCGGAGGAACGCCCCTTTCACAGGGCGCTTGACGACGCATACTATACCGGGCGCGTGATGGGCGCAATGGACTTTTACAGTATGGTGGAGTATGTATCCGTGGACTATTACCGTGTGCCTGAGACAGAGGAGGAAGAGATCTACCTGGAATTCCCAAGCTATGCCAAATACGTTTCCAGGCAGTTTGAATACCGCGAGCAGGTGATGGAAGAGCGCAGGATGACGGATATGGTGTGCTATAAATGCCGGAGGATGCTCCGGAAAAAGATCCGCTGGTTTTCTGCGAATCAGAAATTCTATTTCTGCCTGGCGATCTGCCCGGAGCACGGCCTGTTTAAAGGAAAAATCCGCATTAAAAAGACGGAGGACGGCCAGGTGTACGCAGTAAAAACCGTCAAGCAGGTGGACGAGGAAGGCGCGCGCGCGGTGGAGATAAAAAAGGAAGAGACAAAGAAGAAACGTTCAGAGAGAAGTAAAGGGAAGCGGCGTTGAGACCGTTTCCCTTTAATGTATTCACAAAATCAGGCGCAGCGAGATTGCGGGCGTACATTTTACTTTTTTATGCGCCCCGCCCCGGAGCGCTTTTTTTGTTTGTCAGAGGCGGCGGCCTGCCGCTTTTCCTGCATCATCAGATCAAATTCCGCTTCCGAAATGCCGGCATCACGGAGACGTTCCGCCCGCCGCCTGCGCCGCTCGAGTACCGCCGCTTCCTCGCGGGCCCGGTTTTTCTTGATGGTATTTAAAATCAAATAATTGGCCAGGACCAGCGCCGAAACGGCGATCAGCGCCTTAAAGATCACGCTCTGGAACGGGATAGAGATGGCAAACAGATCCCTGAGCGAGCGGGAATCTCCCTTCTGCTCTGTGTCTGCGCCGCTCTCTGCCGGCTCCTCAGGAAGGCTGCGCATCCGGCCGGCCGTATCGTCCGGCTCTGCGGCGGTAACATCTTCCGCCTCCTGCCCGGGAGTCATGGAGGCCGGATTCACTTCCAAAAGCTCGTCGGGCAGCGTCTCATTCAGCTCTGGCAGGCTGTCTTTAAATGTTAAGTATGCCTGCCCCACCGGGCGATCCCCCAATTGATAGTTGACACAGCCGATTGTCCCTTCCGGAGCGGACGGGGGAACCTCATAGTCAAGTGAAATAGTCGTTTCAGAAATATCCGCCGTTTTGGGAAGAATGATCCGGCTGTCGGGATTGATGGTAAGAACCTGGTCGGTCGAGGTGGGAAGGCCGGCAATTTTTAAATCATCTCCGATGCTGGAAAAGGTCTGATCATAATCGCCGATTCGGACAGACTGAAAATTGGAAAATCCGAAGTCTAACAGCCGTTTGGTGTCTTTATACTGTGTAGATCGGCTGTGAAGAACCACAGTGACAAGCGTTGTATCTCCCTGCCGGGCCCCGATCACAAGCGTATTCAGCGCTATCGAGGTAAATCCGGTCTTGCCCCCAATCACATCAGGCCGGTACTGATCAGGAAAATTGCGCTTGACCATGCGGTTACCGGGCGAAATTCCAAGCCCGTCCGGATTGTTCTTGCTGGGAGGAAGCTTGTAGTAGGTGGTGGCGACAATTTTTGAAAAGGTTTCATTCTCAAAGGCCGCCCTTGTGATAAGCGCCATATCATACGCGCTCACATAATGGTTTTCGTCATTTAAGCCGCTGGGATTGTTGAAATGGGAGTCCTGGCAGCCCAGTTCTTTGGCTTTCTCGTTCATCAGCCCGGCGAAATCCTCGATCGAACCGGCCACATGCTCTGCCAGGGCATTGCCTGACTCATTCGCTGATTTCAGCAGCAACGCGTAGAGACAGTCCTTTACGCTGGCCTTGTCGCCTGTCTCATAGCCGGCGCTGGTGCTGTTGGCCTCCACATTGTGGACGGCGTTAAAGGAAAAGGTAACGGTTTCGTCGAGAGAGCAGCGTTCCAGCACAATCAGCGCCGTTAATACCTTGGTGATACTGGCCGGCGCATAGGTGTCGTGAATATTTTTTCCAAAAAGCACAATGCCCGTGTCCGCATCCATTACGATTCCGGCGTCCGATTCCAGGTAAAGCTCGTCGGGCCAGTCTGTGGATGCCAGAGCCTCTGTGCAGAAAAAATTGCATAGAAGGAGGAGGCACAGGCAGAGGTTGATGATCTTGCGTTTCATAAATAATCCATTCCTCTTGGTTAAAATATTTGTAATAGAAATGTAACTTATATTCAACAGTATATCGGAAGAATGGGATTCTGTAAAGGGAAATATTATGTTGGCGCTGCGTGGATTGCTGTGGGAGGGCCGCCAGAGGCAGCTTCTATATCCAACAGAAACCCCGCTTTCGCCCGGAGAAAAGCGCAGCGGTACTAAGCTCGAAAAGACCTCATGGATATAGAAGCTGCCTCTGGCTACGTTGCCGTTAGCTTTTTGGGGTGTTTTTATCTGACGTTTTCCTGTTCCGGCGGATCATCCACATGCAGATGAAGAATAAGAGGAGCGTCAGGAATGCGAAGGTGATGGCAATGTAGAGCGCGGTATCCATGAAAAAGGGCTCCGGGACGATGTTGATCAGGAGATCGGTTCTGGGGTCAAGGATCCACAGATCATTGTTGAAGAATATTTTGTGGAAAATGACAAAATATTTTGTGAAATCTGTGGATATGATGGCGGTCAGCAGCGCGGCCAGGGCCAGGAAGAGCAGGGCGCCGGTACAGAGCATTTTGGGGAGGAGGACGGCGAGGGGGGCTTTTCTCCATATCAAAATAAGTACGCAGAGGACGCACACGGCTGCGCAGATGCGGCGGAGAGCGATCGCGGCCAGGAAGAGGCCGCGGACGTCCTCCATGTGCGCTATTTCGCGTTCATTAAAGAATTCGCGCTCTGCACTGCCCACAACGGTGGGGACATGCAGATCCTCGCGGTTGCCGCGCAGGTAGTCCATCATTTCGTCCGTGACGTCGAGCAGATCCTCCATGGTCATGTCAACCGTGCCGGCGACGCCGTATTTTGTGTACTTGGCCTCAAAATAGCCGGGAATCCAGTAGACGACGGCTTCTACGGAGGTGATGAGAAACAGGATCATCAGGCAGAAGGCGCAGAGGATCCCGAGGAAATGGTTGAAATATTTCATGGCGTTGTGGCTCCTTTAAAAGTGATTGTTGTGATGGCAGCGGTTTGTGTGCATTGCGAAGCGTGTTACCGGGCACAGCCCGGCAGGGGTGTGAGCAGTAATGTTTTCAAAAATGTATTATATCAGAAAAAGGGAGGCAGAGGAAGAGGCAAACGCCTCTTGCCAAAACGGGATGACGTCCTGTATACTGTTGGTATTGCATACAGTTCAAATTACACTGAGATTACGGAGGACAGGAGATTTATGATAAAAGCAGTCATTTTTGATATGGATGGCGTGATTATTGACAGCGAGGGAGAGTATTTAAAATATTTGTATGAGTTTGTCCGGGAAAAGAATCCGGATGTGAGGCTGGAGGAGCTTTATGGGACGGTCGGCACGACGAAGAGGGACTGCTGGGTCGTGGTGGAGGCGGCTGTGAAGACGGGACAGACATGGGAGGAGCTGCACGATGAATATCTGGGGCGCTGGACGGAAATTTTTTCATCCGTGGATTACATGTCTATCTTCCGGCCAGAAGTGCTGGAGGTCATGGATCAGTTAAGGGATATGGGGCTGCGCCTTGCCGTGGCCTCGTCCACGAATATCGGGCAGGTGGAAAAGATTTTGACTGAGAATAAGGTGGCGGAACGCCTGGAGCTGATGGTCAGCGGAAGCGATTTTAAACGGAGCAAGCCGGATCCGGCGGTTTATCTGCATACGGCAGAGCGGATGGGGCTGGCGCCGGCGGAATGCCTTGTGATAGAGGATTCGACCGTTGGGATAACGGCCGGCCATAATGCGGGTATGACGGTGGCGGCGCTGATAGACGAGCGCTTTTGCTTTGACAGGAGCCTGGCGGATTTTGAGCTTGCGGATCTTCGGGCTGTCGTTCCCCTTGCGAAACGGCTGCTGGACAGAGAGGATGCCGCAGCCGTTCGGGGTATCTGAACGGTTATGATACGATACATAATGGGATATGTGGCCGGGATATAAAGCCCCGCAGCCGGGAGTCCTAATGCTCCCGGCTGCGGGGCTTTGATGTTACTGGACAGGCGTTAAAAATTCCTTTGAAACATAAGCATCCTGACCGTTGTATTTGATAACGCACCATGTGTCATCATAATCTGACACAAATTCGACTTCCGTACCCAGCGTCAGAAGCCCGATCTTTGTAGAGGCATCGGTGGACGGCGCGGAGCGGACATTTAACGCGTCTGTGGTCTTGTATCTCATGGCCGGAGCCGCCGCAGCCTCTGTGGTCGGGATCTCAATCGGCGGCATGCTCATAGCCGGCGTTTCTGCGGGCGCTTCCGTCACAGGCTCGGAAGAGGTTTCAGGGGCCTTCTCCTCGGCGGGCCGGATCATCTTGATGATAAATATCAGCGCAATGATAATGGCAATCAGAAGAAGCGGCTTGATAATGCTTCCGGGATCCAGGCCCCTTCTCTGGGGCGCGCCCCTGCGCCGGCGGCTGGCGTTTGAGGAAGCGGGAGGACGGCTGCCGCGCCTTACGCTGCCGTCCGGAACCGGCCGTCTCTGCGGCGGGGCCGCCTTTTTGCGGCGTCCGCTGTAATCGTTGATAAAGGTATATACCTCCTGCGCAAGCAGATGATGCGCCTGGCTGGCGTTATAGGAATTGTTGTCATCCTCATGGATGGCCTTATTCCCAATCGTTCGGATCTTATGATAGTGCTCGCTGGTGGTCCTGCTGATCACGCCGTCCTCGTAAAGGGCGTCGATCATGTCAATTAAGTTTCCCTGCATGATACCGGACTGTTCGCAGAGCGCTTTTACCATGCACTCCAATGTCTGACGCGCTTTGATCATGGCCATATTATATTTCTTCTGGCCGATCAGGCGCTCGGTATCCTTAATGCCGGTCTGAATTTTGTCCCAGCCACCTCCTGCCGGGTTGTCTGTAGTGCTCATAGGCTGTCTCCTTTGTACGGCAGCAGTCCATCTGATCCGCACGGCCGCGCCGCGCGTCCCCTGATGAAATACTGCGTATCGTGTCCTTAATGATGAATTACTATTATTATAATATATCGCGGGGTTTTATGCACGTCATTTTTGAAAAAATTGTTGACTTGCATAAAAAACCATGAAATGGTAATATATAGTTATTATTTACAAAAATCCCGGCTGATGCGGGGATAAAATTATGGAAATAATGAATAGATAAAAACGGCAAAAGCGAGCAGACTAAAGGAAAAGGCCATACATCCGTTATACAGCTACAACAAACGGGTGCGGACGGGCCGGACCGCAGGCCGCGCGCGGGGAGGGAGCATATGAGACTGCGCCATATACCGGGAGCAGAGGAGATGATAGAGAAAAGCCCGTATGTTGTCACACAGCCGTCAGAGCGGCGGGGAAGCTTTGGCACACTGTTTGGGAATACAAATCCGATCGAGATTGAGGTCGGTATGGGGAAAGGAAAATTTATTACAGAGCTGGCGATGCAGAATCCGGATAAGAATTTTATCGGGATCGAGAGGTATTCCACGGTGCTGGTTAAGGCGATCCGCAAAAGAGAGCGTCTGGAGACGCCGCTAGGGAACCTGTATTTCATGTGCCTGGACGCGGGAAATCTTGCGGAGGTGTTCGCCCCGGGCGAAGTGAGCCGCATTTACCTGAATTTTTCGGATCCATGGCCCAAAGAGCGCCATGCGGGCCGCCGGCTGACGTCGCCGAAGTACATGGCGGTTTACAGCCAGATACTTGCAGCGTCCGGCATTGTGGAGTTCAAGACGGATAACAGGGCATTGTTTGAATATTCCATGGAGTCCATCCCGCAGGCCGGGTGGAACATTCTCTATTCCACATTCGATCTGCACCAAAGCGATCTGGCAAAGGGAAATGTGATGACCGAGTATGAGACAAAGTTCTCGGCAGAAGGAAAGCCGATCTGTAAGCTGGCGGCTTCCCGGCTGCCTGTAAACTGCATATGATATAAAAAATAAGAGTGGAGTTTGCAGCATGAGCCTGAAAACAAAGGTGAGCCGCACGCTGTCAAGGGCAACGAGCGACAAGACGGAATTAAACAGAGCTGTTTTGAAATGGAAAAAGCAGTTCGACGAGGCTTCAAAGGTGTTAAGTGCTGACAGAAAAAAGAAGAGATAGGAGGAGTTGCAAATGGAAATGAGATTTACGAGTGAGAATTTCGAGGCGGAGGTATTAAAGTCAGACGTTCCGGTGCTGGTTGATTTTTATGCGGACTGGTGCGGCCCGTGCAAGCGGATGGCGCCGATCGTAGAGCAGCTCGCGGCGGAATATGAGGGAAGGCTGAAAGTCGGCAAAATGGATGTGGACGCCAACACGGATATGGCGGTGAAATACGGCATCATGTCCATCCCGACGCTCATTATTTTCAAAAACGGAGAAATCTTCCGCAGGGAAGCAGGGGTTCAGACCAAAAAGAGTATAGAGATGGCGATCGGCCAGGTTCTTTAGAGCGTATTTTAGAAATACTTTAGTAGTTGGGGCGGCATCTGCCCATAAAAGCGCTTCGCGGTTCTAAATGACATGCGTTTCCGGTAAGCGGGCGCAGCGAAGCGCAGAAGGGCAGACGCCTGCTGTCCTTATAATCTCTGTTGCAATAATAATGATACGTTTGGCGTCTGAACAGTTATCGTAACAGTCCAGATAGGTCAGCGCACCTGCTGCGCTGACCGTACGAAAGGCAGGCATACGGCCCGTCGCGAAGCGATTCTAAATGGCCGTATGCCCTGACAGTTCAGAGATTATCTGAACTGTTACCAGTTATCTAAAAAAACTGTAAAAAAAAGTTAAAAAAAGTGTTGACTTTTTCTGTGTTATAGGATAGAATATGTCATGTGTCACGGAGATGACAAAACAAAATAAAGACAAGCGCCTTTAGCTCAGTTGGTAGAGCAGTAGACTCTTAATCTATTTGTCCAGGGTTCGAGTCCCTGAAGGCGCACTGAGAAGTGCTGATTTTGCAGACGGAGAGCTGTGGGGTCGGCGCTTTTTTGTTTTGCGGTTTCAGAGATATGGCTGCCGAATGTAACAGTTCGGCCTTCGGCTCTGCGAGGTGTTTTTTGTGAGCGAAGGTCACAGAAAACCCGAGGGCAGCAATCAAAGAATCAGATTAAATTTGACTCCCGCTAAAAGGCTATGTTAAAATGAGATTTAAATGATTGCTGAAAAAGGGGGAATCTATGATGAAACTTGGATTTATTGGAACCGGGATTATCACGACAGCCGTTGCAACCGGCTTTTGCGAGAGCGGGATTGAAGGGCTGAGCATTGCCGTATCGCCGCGGAACCGGGAGCGGGCGCAGGCGCTCCGGGAGAAGTATCCGGACATTATCACAGTCGGGGCGGACAACCAGGAGGTCGTGGATCGCTCAGACTGGGTATTTGCAGCGCTCCTTCCGGCGGCTGCGGAGGAAGTGATCGCGGGCCTTTCGTTCCCCCCGGACAAGCATTTTATTAATCTGGTGGCTACGCTGAGTTTAAAGCGCGCAGAGGAACTGATCGGAACGCGCGCGATCATCGCCGACGTAGTGCCCCTCACCTTTGCCGCCAACCGCTTTGGGCCGGTCGTGGTGTATCCGCCGATCCCGGCAGTACGTGATTTGATGTCTCATGTGGGGACTCCGGTTCTGGTCGAAACACCGGATCAGATCGCGATTCTGCGCTCTGTCACAGGGCTGATGAGCGCCTACTACATGCTTCTGACGCGCCTGACCGGCTGGTGCGTGGACAACGGGCTGGACGAGCCCGCGGCCAGGAAATATGTGACTGCATTTACATCCGCGCTGTCCCAAAAGGCATCTGCATGGCCGGGTACACTCGAGGATCTGGCGAGGGAAATGACGCCGGGAGGGCTTAACTGGATGGGGCTGACCCATCTGGAGGAGAAGGACGCTTTCGGGCCGTGGACGGAGATATTGGGGCCTGTTTTAGAGAAGGTGAAAAAGGAATAATCTTCCAGTTCATGTACTCCCGGAATCTCGCTGTTCCTGATTTTGTGAGATGATTTTAGATGCGCACAAATTTATGAGGCGTACGTTGATTAAATTTGGGTGCATCTGGCGGAAAATCAGCCGCAAAGGCAGGTACAGAGAGATTCCGAGAGTACATGTTCGTTTTAAGGAGGAAGATATAGGAATAATAATAACATAATGGTGAAAAAAATTCATATTTATGAAATCATTCTATTGACAAACCCTATCAAAACGTGTAACATAACAATCAGATAATAACATATATAAATAAAACCATTCAGAAACAAATCTGTTTTTCGAGTCGAAGCTGCTGTGTGGCGGACACCGCTATATGCAGCCAGACCAATGGGTGATACCGGAAACGGTATCGCCTTCCGTGTTTGAAAAGGAAAGCAAATGAGATGTTCTGCTTATACTGGCATTGAGGCGTGGATTGAAACGTGGGAGAGCGTCCGCAGCGGGCGGGCTGTTGTTGTTTCGGGGCGCCTTTATGCCTTATAATCCTGTTTACGGGAGAGATCCGTTCTTTTTTCTCCCGGGGTGTTAAAAGCAGCCGCTGTCCTTTTCGGGCAGGGCTGCTTTTTTGCCGCGCGGGAAGACTGTGCGCCGGAGCGTGTTTAGAAGCGCTTATTATAAGAAAGGGGAGGTACGGTGGAATCAGATATTTTGATGCTGCATGAATTTTTGCAGTCCGGCAAGTGCTGTTCGCAGGCGCTTGCCGCCATGGGCTTAAGGCTAAGGGGAGAGGAAAGTGACGCGCTTGTCCGGGCGGCGGCCGGGCTGTGCCTGGGGGTGAGGAGCGGCCTGATCTGCGGGGCTCTGACAGGGGCGGCGATGATGCTGTGCCTGTTTGATCCGGCTCTGGCAGCAGGCGAGATGATCCCGGAGCTGACAGAGTGGTTCCGGGATACCTACGGGGAGCTCTACGGCGGAATCTCCTGCGACGAAATACTGGAAAGAGATATACATAATAAAGCCGTGCGCTGCCCTGCGCTGGTTGAAAGCACATACCGCCGTGCGCGGGAGATTTTAGAGGACGCCGGCTTTGACATTGATGATATGCTGGAACATCTGGAAGAGGAATGAGGCGGCGCGCCATTTGGGAAATGTCAGGCAGTCCGGGGAGGGCGGTTTGGGCGGTCTGCGCGCCGCTTTTCCCGGGAACTGTTCGATATTATACATTATATAAGGAGGAGTAAACCATGAAATTGAGAAAAATGGTGCTCAACATCAACGATGTGGATCGCATTTTTATGTGTGATCCGGAAAATGACCGTTTATCGGACGTCCTTCGCCGGTTAGGGCTGACCGGCGTGAAGGTGGGCTGCGGGACAGGCGTCTGCGGCTCCTGTTCCGTTATTTTAAACGGCCAGGTAATCCGCTCCTGCACGAAGAAGATCACGCAGGTTGAGGAGTATTCCAAAATCCGCACGATTGAGGGCATTGGCACGCCGCAGCACCCGCACCCGTTACAGGTTGCCTGGATGAATTACGGCGCGGTTCAGTGCGGCTTCTGCGTTCCGGGCTTTATCGTGTCCGCTTACCAGCTTCTGGAGGAGAATCCGGATCCGACCAGGGAAGAGGTGCGCGACTGGTTCCAGAAGACGAGAAATGTATGCCGCTGCACGGGTTACAAGCAGATTGTGGACGCGGTTATGGCTGCCGCAAAGGTGATGCGCGGCGAGTGCTCGATTGAGGATATTAAGTTTAAGAATCCCGAGGACGGCGAGTATTACGGAAAGCCCGTGGTGCGCCCGGACGCCCTGGCCAAGGTGACGGGCCTGGCGGATTACGGCGATGATCAGGCGCTTAAGATGCCCAGGGGCACGCTTTACGCGGCGGTGGTGCAGCCGAGAGTGACGCATCACGCAAAGCTTCTGGCGGTTCACACGGAGGAAGCGGAGAAGATGCCGGGCGTTGTGAAGGTGATCACGGCAAAGGATATCCTCGCGGCAGGCGGTACGAATATCATGGCCGAGGGCCAGTTCCACGAGAGAAGCACAGTCATGACGCCGTCCCGCAAGGTTCTGCAGGATGAGAAGATTTTCCGCTACGGCGACGTGGTGGCGCTTGTCGTGGCTGATACGCATGACCGGGCGCGCGCGGCCGCGGCGAAGGTTACGGTGGATATTGAGCAGCTTCCGGAATATCTGACCTACTTAGACGCGGTTATGCCGGACGCAATCCGCATCCATGAGGATACGGACAATATTTTCTGCGAGCAGCCGGTGTTAAAGGGCGTCGGCCTTGAGGATGCGGAGAATGTAAAGGATCTGATCGACGACGCGCCGCATGTGGTTGAGGGCAGCTTTTTCTCGAGCCGTGAGCCGCATCTGTCCATTGAGGGGTGCGTGCTTCAGGCATACTGGGGCGACGACGGGATGCTGACCATCCAGTGTAAATCCCAGTGCACGTATTCCTCCATCGGGCGTCTCGGAAACTGCGTGGGCGTTCCGAAGAATAAATACAGGATTATCATGAACCCCACAGGCGCGAGCTTCGGCTGGTCCACGAACGCGGGCGATATCGCCCTGGCAGCGGCCGCGGCGGTGGTGACAGGCGAGCCGGTATCCCTGTCCATGTCGTATGAGGAGCACCAGCATTTCAGCGGAAAGCGCTGCCCGGCTTACTCCAACGGACGCCTTGCCTGCGACGACGAGGGAAAGATCATTGCCGCGGAATTTGATTTCGGAATGGATCACGGCGCGTATTCCTGGGGCGGCGACGATGTTATGACCAAGCCGCCGAGGTTTGCGTTCTTCCCGTACAATGTCCCGAACGTGGCGGGCCTGTGCCGCGTGGCCAATACGAACCACGCCTTTGGCACCGCGTACAGAAGCTACGGCTCTCCGCAGGCATTTACCTTAAGCGAGCCGCTGATGGATATGATGGCAGAAGAGCTCGGCATGGATCCCTTTGAGTTCCGCTACAAGAATATCTGCCGCGAGGGAGATCTGAATATCAACAGCTACAAGTACCCGCAGTATCCCATGGAGCGGATGATGGATACCATGCGCCCGATCTATGAGAAGGCCGTAGCGGACGCAAAGGCCGCTGATACACCGCAGAAGCGCCGCGGCGTGGGCCTTGCATGGGGCGGCTTTAACGTGACAGAGGGTGTGACGGACAGCGCGGAGGTGGCCTTAGAGCTTGCAAAGGGCAATAAGATAAAGAAATACGACACATGGCATGCTATGGGCCAGGGCGGAACGGTCGGTTCTGTGATGGTGACGCTGGAGGCGCTCAAGAAGCTTAAAATCACGCCGGAGGATATCCAGCTTATCCAGAATGACACCAAGCTCTGCCCGGATACGGGTATGGCCGGCGCGAGCCGTTCCTTATATATGGACGGAAATGCAACCAAGATCGCGGCGGAAAAGCTCATGAACGCGATGCAAAAGGATGACGGGACGTTCCGCACCTATGACGAGATGGTGGCAGAGGGCATTGAGACAAAGTATGTGGGGCGCTATGAGACGACCGCCACGCCGGGCCTGTGCCGTCTGGATCCGAATACGGGCATCGGCGATCCGACGCCGGCATTCACCTACTGCTTAAATATGGCCGAGGTGGAGGTTGACGCCGCCACGGGCAAGACGACGGTGCTGAAATTCACCTGCGTGGACTTTGTAGGCCGTATCGGCAATATCGATGCCGTAAACGGACAGGCGTACGGCGGCATTTCCCACAGCATCGGCTTTGCGCTGAGCGAGAATTACCATGATGTGAAGAAGCACGCCAATATGTTCGGCGCGGGCGTTCCTTATATCAAGGATATCCCGGACGACATCAATGTGATCCACCTTGACGGGGAGGTTTCCGATGGGCCGTTCGGATCCACAGGCGCTTCCGAGGCGTTCCAGGCATCCGGGCACTGTGCGGTGACAAACGCGATTTACAATGCCTGCGGCGTGCGGATCCATGAGCTGCCCGCCCTGCCGGCAAAGGTAAAGGCCGGGATGGACGCGATTGCAAAGGGTGAGAAGCCAGAAGCCCCGAAGAAATACTTCCTTGGCTCGGATCTCTATGAGGAGCTGGAGAATATTAAGGAAAATCCGGTTGCGCCGGGACCGGGCGGACTCTATGTTTCCCTGGATGATCCCACGGCGGAGCGCCCGTTCTAAGATGGGATTTTTACAGGATTTTGAAAGGACGCTGGCAGAGCGCTGCCATCAGAATGAGCCTCCGTTCTGCCAGGCGGCCTGTCCGTTTCATATGGACATTAAGGGCCTGGAGGAAAAATGGAAAAAGGGCCGTTTTAACGCCGCATACCGGATGTTCCAGAATGCCGTGGGCTTTCCGCAGATCGTGTCCGAGATCTGCGAAAGGCCCTGCGAGGCCGCGTGCATCCGGGCGCAGGCGGACCGGGCGGTTTCGCTTGGCCTTATGGAAAGAGCCACCGTGGATTTTGCAAAACGCAAAGCGCCGAACGCCTACAACATGCCCTCAAAGGGCAGGAAAATCGCGGTGATCGGCGGGGGCTTAAGCGGCCTTGGCTGCGCGCTGCGCTTAAGCAATAAGAAATACGAGGTAACGGTATTTGAGCGGTCAGACAGCCTGGGAGGCCGGGCGAGGGACCTGATGGATCCCGGGCTGTTTGGCGCAGAAATAGAAAACCAGTTCCAGTTCGAGAGCTGGGAGCGCCGTATGGGTACGGAGATAACGTCGCTGGAACCGCTCCGCGCGGAATTTGAGGCGATTTACGTGGCCACAGGAGAAGGCGGGCGGCGTTTCGGGCTTACAGAGGCGGCGGGCGGCGCGTATGCGACGGAAATTCCGGGAATTTTCATCGGAGGCGGCGTGACCGGGGCCGGAAGCGTGGAGGCGCTGGCCCAGGGGCTGGAAGCCTCGCTGGCTGCGGAACGCTACTTAAAAACCGGGATGATGAACGAGCCGTTCCGGAAAAAGGGAACCCTGATCCGCGTGGACGCGGAGCGGCTTGCGCGCCGGGAGGCCATTGTGCCTGCAAACGGCTCCCGTTATACGCAGGAGGAGGCCATGGAGGAGATCGGGCGCTGTGTGAAATGCTCCTGCGACGCCTGCATGAAGGCGTGCGATCTGATGCGTATCAATGAAAAAACGCCGCGCAGGATCTATGAGGAGGTCTATATCACGATCCATCCCGGCACGCTTTCCAGGGACGGAACCTGGGCCACCAGGCTGATCACCACCTGCGATCAGTGCGGTCTTTGTAAGCAGGTGTGCCCGCAGGACATTGATTTCGGCTCGTTTTTCCTGGAGGCGCGCCGCGCGATGCATGAAAAGGGCGCGATGCCGTGGCCCTATCATGATTTCTGGCTGCGGGACATGGAATTTTCCTCCGGGGAGGCAAAGCTGTGCAGAAAGCCTGCCGGCGCAGAAAAAAGCCGCTACGCCTTTTTCCCGGGCTGCCAGCTTGCCGCGTCAGACGCCAGGTATGTGACCAGGACCTATGCATGGCTGACAGAGAGAATGCCTGACACGGCCATATGGATGACCTGCTGCGGCGCGGCGGCGGAGTGGGCCGGGGATCGCGCGCTGCACGGGGCGTATGTGGAGAATTTGAGACAGGAATGGGAGACGCTTGGAAGGCCGGAGGTGATCTTCGCCTGCCCGAACTGCCGCCGGCTGTTTGAACAGTATCTGCCGGAGATACCGGGGATATTTTTGTCGGAGATCATGGCGGGACAGATGGAATGGGGCGCGGATGCGGCAGGAGGAGAGACAGAAACAGGAAAAAACCGCGCTTTGTACGCCGTATTCGATCCCTGCGCAGGCCGCGGTTACCCACAGCTTCAGACAAGCGTCCGCGCATTGGCGGATTCCCTGGGGATTTTATGGGAAAACCTGCCCTATGACGGCGAAAACGCGCGCTGCTGCGGCTATGGGGGCCATATAAATATCGCGTCCCCCAATTTTGTCAGAAAGGTTGCAAGG
This sequence comes from Otoolea muris, assembly GCF_943193115.1. NCBI lineage: Bacteria > Bacillati > Bacillota > Clostridia > Lachnospirales > Lachnospiraceae > Otoolea > Otoolea muris. The sequence continues at coordinate 80,537 of NZ_CALPCY010000004.1, read as the reverse complement.
GATCGGGTAAAGGACGCGGACACGCCGTACCTGACATCCTGCGTCAACTGCCGGGAATCTTTTGCGGGGCAGGGAAAGGAGGCCGTCCATTTCCTGGATCTGGCCTTTGGCTTAAATGGCGGGGATCGCCCGCCGGTTACGGTGACAGAGCGCAGGAGGCAGCGGCTTGCGGCCAAAAAACAGCTTTTAGAAGCGCGCTGGAACGAGACGATGGAGGAAAAGACGCATATGAAGCTGACTGTCAGCAAAGAGCTGGAGAAAAAGCTCTCTGATTCACAGATCCTTCTTGAAGATATGGAGCAGGTGATCGCATTCTGCGAGCGCGAAGGGCGCGGCACAGTGCAGCCTGGAAGCGGGAGAATCACAGGCCACTTAAAGATCCAGAACATGACATACTGGGCGGAATATGAGACGCTTGAGGACGGGAGCTTTAAGCTCTGCAACGGCTATTGCCACCGTATGAACCTGGAGGGAGAGTAGCATGGGAGATGAAAACAGCAAAGACGGGGCTATCCACGGGGGACGGAACCAGTCGCTTTTAAAGCCGTCGGATCAGGCGGTCATCTGCCGCCGCTGCCATGTGGAAATGAAGCCGGAGCGGACATTTTTCAATTATATCGGCCATAATTTCCACACAGATCTCTTAAAATGCCCCCTGTGCGGGGAGGTATACATCCCGGAATATCTGGTGACAGGCCGGATGGCGGAGGTAGAGAGGGAGCTGGAGGATAAATAGGAAATGCTTACGGAAAACATGAAACACACATACAGCGTGTGCCCAATCTGCTTAAAACAGATTCCGGCGGTCAGAAAGGAGCGGGAAGGGGAAATCGTCCTTACAAAATCCTGCCCGGAGCACGGCTCTTTTTCAGGCGTTATCTGGAGAAACCGGGTGGATTTTGCCGCCTGGAGGGGCGAAGTCGGCTCCGGGCAAAGAGAAGATGTCCCGGACTGCGCGTCGTGCGAGGGGCTTTGCGGCAGCCATTTAAGGGGGACATGCTGCACGCTTTTGGAGGTCACGGACCGCTGCAATATGAACTGCGCCGTCTGCTTTGCGGATCCGGCCGGAAAGGCGGATCCGGATCTGGAGACGGTAAAAGGATGGATCGACGGCCTGACAGAGCCGGGTAAGACGCTTCTTCAGCTATCCGGCGGGGAACCGACAGTGAGGGAGGATCTGCCGGAGATTGTGGCCTATGCAAAACAGGCGGGCTGCAAATATGTGCAGCTCAACAGCAACGGCCTGCGCCTGGCAGAGGACGAGGCGCTTGCAAAGCGGCTGGCTGCCGCCGGGCTGTCGTTTGTGTTTATGCAGTTTGACGGCGTAGACGACAGGGTGTACGAAACACTCCGGCGCAGGCCCATGCTTGAGCTCAAGAAAAAGGCGATCGAAAACTGCAATAAGCACGGCATAGGCGTTACGCTTGTCCCGGTCATTGTGCCCGGCGTGAACGGGGATCAGATAGGTGAAATCATCCGCTTTGCGGTGCGCTGCTCCCCGGCGGTGCGCGGCGTACATTTCCAGCCAATCAGCTATTTCGGGCGGATTCCGGCCATTCCGGCGGATTCCGGCCGGTTTACGCTGGATGAGCTTATGGATGAGGTCGTAAAGCAGAGCGGCGGCCTCGTCCGCAAGCAGTCCCTTGCGCCGTCCTGCTGTGATCATCCCATGTGCGGTTTCCACGCGGACTTCGTTGTAATGCCGGATCAGACGCTTTACGCTTTAACCGGAGCTGATTCCTCCCGCCGGGAGACGGAAGCGGGACAAGGCTGCTGTTTTGCGGATCCGGCTGAAAAGAACCGGGAATTTGTTGCCCGGCGCTGGGAAATAAGAGAAAAGGAAACGAAGCGGGAGAGCTGTTGCTGCGGGGAGCCGGCCGCCGCTTCGTCCCCGGCGCCGCATACAGCGCCGGAGCCTGATATGACCGATATGGAAACCTTCTTAAACCGCGTCAGAAGCCATGGCTTTACCATCACCTCCATGGCCTTCCAGGACGCGGGCAATCTCGACATCGAACGCCTCCGCCAGTGCAGCCTTCATGTATATAAGGAAGGAAAGCACATTCCGTTCTGCGCATATTATCTGTCCTCATGGGAGGGAATTGGGCAATGAACGCAGAAGATACGCTCTGCCGCCCTGGCGGCTTTCACATGACAAGGGAGCTGTTTGAGCTGGCGGGCCTGTTCGGAAAAAAGGCGCCCGTCCGGGCGGCGGACATCGGCTGCGGCGCCGGCGCATCCATTGCATACCTGCGCAGGCTGCATCCGTCATGGGATATCCGCGGTATCGACCCGGATCCGAAGATGAGGCGGGACAAAACCGTAGACACCGGAAAAGCGGAGTCGCTCCCGTATCCCGCGTCCAGCCTCGACGCAGTCCTTATGGAATGCAGCCTCTCAAAGACCGGGGATCCGGATCAGGCGCTTCGGGAAAGCCTGCGTGTGCTGAAACCGGACGGCTGGCTCCTGATAAGCGATCTGTACGCCAGAAAAAAGGAGCTGAAAACGACATTTTCCGCCGAGGGGGCGCGTCCCGGACGTCTGGAATATGCGAAAACCATTGTCTCCCGCCTCCGCCGGGCCGGCTTTTCCATCATGGAAATGCAGGACCGCTCGCCGGAGCTGATACAGTGGATCGGCCAAAAACTCTTAGACGGAGAAGCAGAAGCCCTCTTTGGCGATCCGGCTCGGGACAGGGAGCGCCTAAAGGAAGCCGGCTGCGGATACTATATCTGCGCCGCAAAACCGTCCGCCCTTTGGGAGACGCTCCGCTATGCCGGAGAAAAAAGCCCCTTTTACCGTGAACACCTGCCCAAAATACCCGCGGCCGGAGACTGGGAGTCCTTTTTAAACCTCCCCTTCACCACCCCGGAGGACATAAAAAACGCTCCGGAGCGCTTTCTCTGCGTAAACCCCAGGGAGATTGCAAGAATCATTACCATATCCACTTCCGGAACCAGGGGAAAGCCAAAGCGCCTCTATTTCACCGAATCGGATCTTCTCCGCACCGTTTCCTTCTTTGAAAAAGGCATGCAGTACCTGGTACAGCGCGGCGACCGGGTTATCGTTTATATGGAAGGCCCCGGCCGTTTTTCCGTAGGCGGCCTGCTCAAAGAAGCCCTTGGCCGCATTCACATAGAAGTAACAGTCCACGGCCTGATCCGAGACATAGAAGCCGCGGCCGCGGCTGCAGGAGGCTATACCTGCTTTGTCGGCGCCCCAGGCCAGATGCGCGCCCTGGCCGCCGCCGCCCCGCATCTGCGCCCAAAAACCGTACTCCTCAGCGGCGACTACATCCCTGAAAGTGTAAAAAGATATCTGGAAACAATCTGGAGCTGTACAGTATTCACTCACTGGGGAATGACCGAAACAGGATACGGAGGAGGCGTCCAGTGCAAAAGCCGCGAAGGCTGCCATTTAAGAGATGGGGATCTCCTTCTCGAAATCATCGATCCCGCCACCGGACGCCCTCTACCGGACGGCCAGTACGGAGAAATTACAATAACAGCGCTGCGCCGCGAAGGCATGCCCCTCATCCGCTACCGCACCGGCGACTTAGGACGCCTGACAGACAAGCCCTGCGGCTGCGGCTGCTTAAAGCCAAGGCTGGACAAAATAAGAGGCCGCCTGGGCGACAGCATCCGCCTGAAAAACGGGAGCCTCATCTCCATGCGCATCCTGGATGAACTGCTTTTCGGCATGGAGGGCGTGCAGGACTTCGCGGCCGGCTTTGATAAAGAGAGGGAAACGCTGACCGTTGAAGTGATGAGGCAAAAAGCATACCAGGGGGAGATATGCGGCGGTGTGGAAACGCGGCTGCGGGAGAGGTATGGGGATTCGCTTACGATTGAGGTGCGGGAGGGGGAGATCTCTCCTTATATTGGGTCTGGGAAGAGGAGGATTCAGGTATAGCGGGGGATTCGTGAAGAGCCGCCTGCGCCGGACAACGTTGCCGGCAGGCCGGTACGTAACGAGGTCTTTTCGGGCTTAGTACCGCTGCGCTTTTCTCCTGGCGGAAGCGGGGTTCCGTTGGATAAGTAATCTGTTCGTGGCGGCCCCCTCACTCCCCCGGGCCAGAGACAGCCCTCCCCAACAAAAACACTTGACTCCACCTCCCTCCCGGCGTATGATGGCAATATATGTCATACTTTTATACATATACCATCATCGCAAGCAGCCACGCCGTAAAAAGCAAACTGCAGAAAACCGCAGCAAGCGGAGAAGATCCCCACAATCAAAGCGCAAAAGCGAAGGAAAGCAGATGGAGGCAAAACACATGAAAATTGCTATTACTTCCGACACGGAGGAGATAAACGGGCTGGTTCCCGCGAACTTCAAAGAGAGCCCGTTTTTGATGATCATTGATGCGGACAGGAACGAGATATTCCACATATACGGGAAACAGGATCCGGAGAACCTTGTGTTTGCAAGGAAGGTGGTCGAGCACGACTGCGAGGCCGTGATCTGCGGGCCGATGGAACGGGAGGCTTTTGAGCTTGTGGCCGGAGCCGGCGTAACGCGGTATCTTGGCAGCGGCCATACGGTGCAGAGGGCGTATCACTATATGAACCTGTACCGGCTGGATTTGATCCGGGATTATATCGGCGGGCCGGGCGCATTTGGGCACAGCCACAGCGGAAGCTGCGAATGCGGTGAGGAGGAATAACGCAGCCGCGTTTCCCCGCGAGGGGCACAGGAGCGGGGCGTGATTGGAGGAGCCTGTATGAGAAGGATATATCTGGTGCGCCACGGGATGCCGGAGTTTCCCGGTGGTGAAAAATGTTGTATCGGCCGGACGGATCTTCCTCTTTCCGAGGAGGGCAGGGGCCAGATGAGGGCGCTTAAAGAGCGGTTTGGGACAATGGGCATGGAAGAGCCGGAGGTTATTTATACCAGTCCCCTTAAACGGTGCGTGGAGTCCGCACAGATTTTGAGCGGCGGCAGGATACCCGTTATCGTGATTGAGGATATGAGGGAAATTGATATGGGTGAATGGGAGGGGCAGCCCTTTTCATACATCCGCGCCCAATATCCGGAGGAATACAGGAGACGGGGAGAGGATATGGCGCACTTTGCGCCTGCGGGCGGCGAGAGCTTTATTAAGTGCCAGAACCGGGCGAGGGCGGTATTTGAAAGGGTTCAGCGCGAGACGCGCGGGAATGTGCTCTTACTGTCCCACGCGGGTTTTAACCGCGCCCTGATATCGGCCCTGGAGGGCAGGCGTCTTAAGGATTTGATGGAGATACCGCAGGAGTACGGGGCGGTGTATGCCCATGAGGACTATATTTTTGACGGTCTGATCACAGCGGCGGGACTGTCGTCGCGGATGGGTGATTTTAAGCCTCTGATGGAGCTGGGAGGAGAGCGCATCCTGGATCGGGAGCTTGATACGTTTCGCGCCGGAGGCGCAAGGGAGATTGTGATCGTGACAGGCCACAGGGCTCCGGAGATCCGCAGGGCGGCCGAAAGCCATTTATATGAGTACCCGGGCACGGTTACATGCCTGAATAATGAAGCGTATGCAGCTACAAATATGTTCGACTCGGTTTGCATAGGCATACGATATTTCCTGGAAAAGCTTGAAACCCCGGAGGGAAGAAGCCTGGACGGGATTTTTGTCCTTCCTGTGGATGTGCCGCTTTTTACCCGTTTTACGATGGAGCTGGAAAAAGAGGCGTTTGCGAAAGGGGAGGGCGACGTATACTGCCCCCGTTACGGCTGGATCACCGGGCATCCCATATTGATCCGCGCTTCTGTGCTGAAAGCGCTGTCAGAATACGGCGGAAATAAGGGATTAAAGGGCGCGTATGAGCGGATGGGAGCCCGCGTAGTGCAGGTTGATACCGTTGATCTGGGCGCGGTAACCGACGCGGACACGAAACAGGATTATAAGATGCTTGAAAGCTACGTCAAGGTGCGGGATATACCAAATAAGCTTGTCTGCCGGGAGCTGCTTGCATGGTTTAAGGTAGGAGAGAATACGGCCAGGCACTGTGAGGCTGTGGCCGGGCTGGCAGTACAGATGGCAGAAAAATGCAATGCGGCGGGCGCGGCGCTGAACCTGGAGCTGGTTTATGCCGGAGGGCTTTTACATGATGTGGGAAAAGGAAGCGTGGATCACGCGGCGGCCGGAGGGCGCATCCTTTCCATGCTGGCCCACCGCTCCGTGGCGGAGGTAGTGGCGGATCACATGGATCTGCCGGAGGAAAAGCTGAATGAAGTAAATGAGAGCCTGCTTGTGTTTCTCGCAGATAAGCTGACAAAGGGCGAGCAGCGCGCAACGATCGAGGAGAGATTTGCGGAAAAGCGGGCGCGTTTTAAGGAAAATCCGGAGGCTCTGGCCGCTCTGGAAGAGAGATATAAAAAGGCAAAACGGGCGGAAGCGCTTGTCCTCGCGCTGACAGGCGGTATTTGACGATACAGACAGAGGGAAGGGGAATCGGCAGCAATGAAATTGATTAAGACAACCGAGGCGGCGGGCCATGTGCTTTGCCATGATATGACGCAGATTATACCAGGAGTCACAAAGGACGCGCTGTTTCGCAAGGGCCATATTGTGACAGAAGAGGACATCCCGCTGCTCCTCTCGATTGGAAAAGACCGGCTTTACGTGTGGGAGCAGGATGACACGAAATATCATGAAAATGAAGCGGCCGATATCCTGCGCTCCCTATGCCAGAACGAGTATATGAGCGCGACTGAGCCGAAGGAAGGCAAGATAGAGCTGATCGCAGAGACAGACGGCCTGTTTCTCGTGGATGAAGAGCGCCTGATACGGCTGAACAGCCTTGGGGAGATGATGATCGCGACCCGCCACGGTAATTTCCCTGTCAAAAAGGGAGATAAGCTGGCGGGGGCGCGCGTCATTCCTCTGGTGATTGAAAAAGAGAAGATGGAGGAGGCCAGGAGGGCCGTGGGAAATGAGCCGCTTTTAGCCCTGCTTCCATATAAGAAAAAGCGGGCCGGTATTGTTACGACCGGAAATGAGGTGTTCTACGGGAGGATTGAGGACAAATTCGGCCCGGTAGTGGAGGCGAAGCTGGAGGAATTCGGCGTGGACGTCCTGGGACAGACGATTATGAACGACGACCCGGATAAAATTTCCGCGTCAATCCGTGAGTGGCTGGAGCAGGGGGCTGATTTTGTGGTCTGCACAGGCGGGATGAGCGTTGATCCGGATGATACAACGCCCACGGCCATAAAGAACACCGGGGCGGAAATTATATCCTACGGAGCGCCTGTCCTGCCGGGCGCCATGTTCCTGATGGCTTACACAAAGGACAAACGGCCGGTTGTCGGCCTGCCGGGGTGCGTCATGTACGCAAAACGGACTATATTTGATCTCGTGCTTCCTAAAATCATGGCCGATGTGGAGGTGACAAAGCAGGATCTGGCGCGTCTTGGCATGGGCGGTTTATGCCTTGGCTGTGCCACGTGTATTTTCCCGAACTGCGGATTTGGGAAATAGAGCGCGCAGGAAGGCAGAAGCGCGCGAAAAGGGTAAAACACTGACCGGAAAAAGACAGGAACCGCAGGAAAAAGGCCGGGCCGCTACAGTGAGAACAGGAGTTACCGGATATGAATGTATATAAAACGATAGCAGAAGAGTTAAACGGGCAGCCATGCCTCGCCCTGTACCGCGGCTGGAGCGGGACTGAAGGGAAGATCGAGGACATGCGGACGGGCCTGTTTAGCCTGAAGGAAACTGAAAACGCGGATCATTTTATAACACAAAATGAAGAAAACGCCGGAACGGCGTCCCGGATCGCGCGGGAGGCCCTGCTCCTCGGAGCGCCGGTGTGCGAGAGGGACAAAGAGGAATGGAGGCTGGCCGAGCCGTTTTTCATAAAGGAGCGCCTGATCATACTGGGAGGCGGCCATGTGGCTTTGCCGGTGGCAGAATTTGCCGCCCGGATCGGTTTTTCCGTTACCGTGGCGGACGATCGCCTTTCCTTTGCAAATCCGGGGCGTTTTCCGGCCGCGGAGAAGGTGATCTGCGATGAATTTGAACACGCAATAGAGGGACTGGCCATTCGGGAAACAGATTATGTGGTGATCGTGACAAGAGGCCACCGCTATGACGGCCTGTGCCTCCGTGCAATCGGGCGCGGGACCGAGCCGGCCTATCTGGGCATGATTGGCTCCAGACGCCGCGTCGGCCTGGTGCGCGCGGCATTGCTGGAAGAGGGGTATGACCCGGAGCGTCTCGCGAGGCTGAAAAGCCCGATTGGCTTAGCGATCGGCGCAGTCACGCCGGAGGAGATCGCTGTCTCCATCCTGGCGGAGATCATTAAGGCAAAGCGCTGCCCGGACGGGGAGAAACGGATCCGGAGCGGTTCGGATCAGGATTATGATGTGCTTAAGGCGCTGGCAGAGACAGACGAGCCGGCGGCGGTTATAACCGTGATCGCATCCCACGGCTCCTCCCCAAGAGGGGCCGGGGCCAAGATGCTTGCATACCGGGATGGAAGGTGCGTGGGCAGCATCGGCGGGGGCTGCGCGGAAGCGGCGGTCCTGACAGAAGCGAGGCTCATGATCGGCAGCGGCCGCTTTAAGGTGTTCCATGTGGAGCTGACGGCCGAATCCGCGGAGGATGAGGGTATGGTCTGCGGCGGCGTGATGGATGTGCTCATCGAGTCCACTGGCAGCGCTCCATGTCCACACGGCCGTCCGGCGTAAGGAAACGCCCTCTGCTTTCAGCATGGCTTTTCTGAGTTCAGCCATGCCGCCCCCGGCGACGCTCCCGTCCTGCTTTACGACTCTCTGCCAGGGCAGTCCGTCCGGACAGCGCCGCATGGCCCAGCCTGCCTGGCGCGCGGCTTAAGTAAAGCAGAGGTAATCAGGCAAGATATTGCACTGGTTTACAAAATGCTGCGGCTTGAATTTAAAGGCAAAATCAACTAACCTTGGAAAGATTCAAAAACAAATTGACAAAAGAGATGGTCCGCCTTATAATCAATACCGTTATATTATAAAAAAAATAACGATACTTCTGCTTGAAAGAGAGGACATAGTATTATGAGAACGGGAAATCGGATAAGGCGGGCGGCTGTGGTTTTGATGGCGGCGGCAATGGCGGCGGCGTCAGGCGCATGCGCGCCGCAGAAAGCGGAGGAGCCGGCTGTAACAGAGGCGGCGGAAATAAAGGCCGCGGCGGCGGATAAGACGGACGGTGAGACGCCGGACGAAACGGGACAGGCTGCGGAGCAGGAAACGCAGACAGGCGGCGGGACTCAGGAGATCCTGGTAGCCGCGGCGGCCAGCCTTCAGTATGTGATGGAGGACGCGGTTCAGCCGGCGTTTGAGAAAGAATGCCCGGATGTAAAGCTTAAGTTTACGTTTGACAGTTCCGGAAAGCTTCAGGCCCAGATTGAAGAGGGAGCGGACGCGGATGTATTTTTTTCTGCGGCGATGAAGCAGATGAAAGCATTGGAGGAGGAAAACTTAATCGACACGGATTCCGTTGTCGGGCTTTTGGAAAATAAGATTGCGCTGATTGTCCCAAAGGGCTCGGAGGCGGGCATTACAAGCTTTGAGGACATCACAAAAGCGGAGAAGATTGCTGTCGGAGATCCGCAGAGCGTCCCGGTAGGGCAGTACGCGAAGGAGTGTTTTGAAAGCCTTGGCATGTGGGAGGAAGTTCAGGCGAAAGCCAGCTTTGGGACGAATGTAACAGAGGTTCTGAGCTGGGTTGCGGCGGGCAGCGCGGACGCGGGCATCGTATACCTGACGGATGCGACCACAAGCGATCAGTTCGACAAGGTTGAGGTAATCGGCTTTGCCCCGGAGGGAAGCGTGACGAAGGTCATCTATCCGGTCGGCATCGTGAGCGGCAGCGGGAAGAAAGAAGCGGCGGCCCGCTTCCTTGAATATTTGCAGACAGAGGAAGCGCTGGCTGCGTTTGCAGAGTACGGATTTTCCGCCAACGCACAGTAGGCATGGACTGGTCGCCGGTTGTTATATCATTAAAGACAGCCGCGGTTTCCATGGTTATCACGTTTCTCCTGGGCGTTTGGGCCGCGGGGCGGGTGGCTATGGCAAAATCCCCGGGCTGTAAGGCGGTTGTGGACGGGCTCCTGACGCTTCCGATGGTTCTCCCGCCCACGGTGGCCGGATTTTTCCTCCTTCTGATATTTGGCGTAAAACGGCCGCTTGGCCGGATGTTCCTTGAAATATTTGGCGTGAAGCTTGTTTTTTCCTGGGCTGCTGCGGTTATAACGGCCACGGCAATTTCCTTTCCGCTGATGTACCGGGCGGCCAGGGGCGCTTTTGAGCAGGTGGATCAAAACCTGATCCATGCGGCCCGGACGCTGGGCCTTGGCGAGAGAAGGATTTTCTGGGCTGTTATCATGCCGAACGCCATGCCCGGGGTGCTGAGCGGAGCTATTTTGGCCTTTGCGAGGGGCCTGGGCGAGTTTGGGGCCACCTCCATGCTGGCGGGAAATATTGCAGGCGAGACAAGGACGCTTCCTCTGGCCATCTATTCAGAAGTGGCGGCCGGTAGCTTTAAGACAGCATATCCTTATGTATGGATCATTGTGGCCATATCGTTCGCGGCTGTGGCTGTCATGAATGCGCTGGCCGCGCCGCGCGGGCAAAAGGGGCGCGGCAAAAGACGGATCAGACGGTTTGGATGGCTGGAAAAGGATAAACCGGGAGAGAAGGGGCATGAGTCTTCAGGCAGAGATTAAAAAACAGTTTTCAGGCTTTTGCCTGGAGGTATCGCTACAGACGGAACAGGGAATCATGGGCATCCTGGGAGCTTCCGGAAGCGGCAAAAGCATGACCTTAAAATGCATTGCCGGGATCGAGACGCCGGACACAGGGCGGATCATATTAAATGGACGGACGCTGTTTGATTCGCAAAAACGGATCAATCTTCCGCCGCAAAAGCGCAGGGTCGGCTACCTGTTCCAGAATTACGCTCTCTTTCCCAATATGACTGTAACGGCCAATATTGCCGCTGGAATAAAGGGCAGCCGGACAGAAAAAAAGGCCGCGGTGGAGAAGATGACAGAGCTCTTCCGGCTAAAGGGGCTGGAAAGACGCTATCCGTCCCAGTTGTCGGGCGGGCAGATGCAGCGCGTGGCCCTGGCCCGCATCCTGGCCAGCCGGCCGGATGTAATTATGCTGGACGAACCGTTTTCAGCTCTGGACGATTATCTGAAGGAGGAGCTGCAGCTTGAAGTCAAAAAGGTTCTGGATGCATACCGGGGCGACGTGCTTTTTGTAACGCACAGCCGCGATGAGATATACCGCTTCTGCGGATCATGTGTGATATTAAACCAGGGCCGCGCCGAATGCTTTGGATCAGCCAGGGAGATGTTTCAGCATCCGAGAAGCGTAACGGCGGCCCGCCTGACAGGCTGCAAAAACATATCGCCCGCCAAAAAGCTCGGCCCCCGCCGTATTGAGGCCCTGGACTGGAAGATCGCCCTTAATACAGCCGAAGAGGTGGGAGACGAGGTGGAATTTGTGGGAATCCACGCGCGCCACTTAAGTATCTCCGCATATGCGCAGCCGGAAGGCGTTCCCCGGGAAAACGGGCCGGAGAACCAGTTCCTGTGCAGATATCAGGGCGCCCTGTCCCGCCCCTTTGAAACCGATATTCTGTTAGAGCCTGTATCCGGCTCAGCCCAAAAGCCTCTCTGGTGCAGCATCGCCCCGGATCACCTAAAGCGCCTGCCCGGTTTAACGCAAGGGGCTCTGGCGGCCCTCAGCATCAGGCCAGGGGATATCCTGCTTTTAAAGGCATAGGAGACGGATTATTAGGAAATGATATCTCAATGATTGATAAATCTGTGCGTATGGCATTATTAAAGCTTTCTCAATTTCATATTTATATAAAAAGGCCAGCCATTTCCATAGCCCGGAGATGGCTGGCACAACTAACTGCACAAGTTATTATTTCGTAACAGCGCAGTGATTATCTGAACTATTACAATACATTAGTAAAGTACGCAATTCATCATGGCCTGTCGGTAACGCAGCTGGTACACCGTTTTTTAATTCCTCATATACTAAGCGCTCGCTATTTGCATCATTGCCGCGTTGTCGTCAGTCAACGATGCCGCCGCATCGCCGCCCTTCTCCGCCTTGCTGATGAAAATTTATCCTGCGGAGTTTCGTCAGATATAATCGGTACAGTACACTAATGAGAGGTTCCATATCCATAAGGAACCTCTCACTGGCGGCCAATTCACAATAACAGCTTGCCGTTTCATTTAATTCAAATAAGCCTTCCTGTGAAAGTAATCCTTCGTCTCTTTAGCCACCACCCCTGACAGCGCCAGAAGCGCGATAATATTCGGTATTGCCATAAGCCCGTTGAAAATATCAGCCACCGTCCAGACTGCCTTCACCGTCAGGTACGGTCCCACAGCCACAGCGGCGATATAGATCCACCGGTAAACCTTCACAATGTTCATATTCCCGCCTGTCAGATACTCCAGGCAGCGTTCCGAATAGTAATCCCAGCCTAAAATCGTCGTAAACGCAAAGAATGTAAGGCACATCATAAGCAGGAAGGATCCTGCCTGCGCGGGCAGGGGAAGGGATGTGCGGAACGCGTACATTGTGATCTCCGCGCCCTCCAGTCCCAGCTCCGGCTTCCAGCCGCCGGAAATGATGATGGAAAGTCCGGTCATGGTACAGATGACAATCGTATCAATAAAGGTTCCCGTCATGGTAACCAGGCCCTGACGGACCGGTTCCTTTGTCTGGGCCGCGGCAGCCGCGATAGGGGCGGATCCAAGGCCGGCCTCATTCGAGAAGATACCGCGGGCGACGCCTTTCTGGATGGCTGTTTTGATCGTCACGCCGACGATGCCTCCGGCAACTGCTTCCGGCTTAAATGCGCCGGTTACAATCTGGCTGAAAGCGCCGGGGATCGCCCCGATATTCGTGATCAGAATCAAAAGTCCGGATAGCACATAGACAATGGCCATAAACGGAACCACGATTTCCGACACCTTCGCGATACGCTTCAGCCCGCCGATTAAAACCAGGGCTGTGCAGACCGTGACAATGACGCCTGCGATGATGGTCGTCAGGGTAATTACCGCGGCAGAATCGCCGGATCCGATGGTAAACACCACGCCGGCCTTTTCCGGATCGAAAAAGTTCTGGGCAGCAGAAGTAATGCCGTTGATCTGGGTAATGGTTCCGATGCCAAGCAGGCCGGCCAGCAGGCCAAACAGGGCAAAGCATTTGCCCAGCCATTTCCATCCTGCTCCCATTCCTTTCTCAATATAATAGAAGGGGCCGCCCAGAACATGGCCGTCAGCGTCGATCTGGCGGTATTTGATGGCCAGCAGCCCTTCCGAGTATTTTGTGGCCATGCCGAAAAAGGCGGCAATCTCCATCCAGAATAATGCGCCGGGGCCGCCCGCCGCGATGGCAGACGCAACGCCGACGATATTCCCGGTTCCGATTGTGGCGGAGAGGGCGGTGCAGAGCGCCCCGAAGGAGGTCACTTCCCCGTGGCCCTCGCCCTCATTTTTAACCATAAACCGCAGCGCCTTTCCGAGATGGAAGACCTGTAAAAGCCCGGTGCGGATCGTCAGCCATATGCCGCAGGAGATGATCAGTACAATCAGAGGAACCCCCCAGACCAGATCATCGATTTTTACAAGTAAATCAGTAATCATAGTTTTTCCCTCATTTCATGTATTTTTTGCCTGTTCGTGCAATAGAGACAATTATACGCCACAGACACACAAAATGCAAGGAAAAAATTGAGCGCACGGTTCATGACTCCTGACAAGATAAATCTATATTGAGATTTTTACACAAAAGAAGTAAAATAAAATAGAAAAAGGTAACTGTTCAGGCTGCCTGAACGGTTATGGGCAGGCATCTGGCAGGAATAATAATAAAAAAGGTGGAGAGGGATATGTATAAGATTGATTTTAACAGGCCGCAGTGGATTCATTTCATCGGGATCGGCGGGATCAGCATGAGCGGCCTGGCGGAGATATTGAAGGATAAGGGCTTTGAGGTTTCCGGCTCTGATGTAAAGGACGGGGAGCAGACTACGCACTTGCGCGAGATGGGTATACAGGCTGCGATCGGCCAGAAGGCGGAGAATATAAAGGAAGGGATGGACGCAGTGGTGTACACAGCGGCTATCCATAAAGAGAGCAACGAAGAGTATCAGGAGGCAGAGCGGCAGGGTATCCCGCTTTTAAGCCGCGCAGAGCTTCTGGGGCAGATGATGAAGAATTATAAGGAAGCGATCGCGATTGCCGGCACGCATGGAAAGACGACGACGACGTCGATGGTGACAGAGATTTTTCTGGCGGCGGATACGGATCCCACGGTTTCAGTGGGGGGGATCCTGCACACGATCGGCGGCAACATCCGCGTGGGGGGACCGGAATATTTTGTGACCGAGGCGTGCGAATACACGGACAGCTTTCTTTCCTTCTGGCCGGATACGGCGGTGGTGCTGAATGTGGAAGAGGATCATCTCGATTATTTTAAGGATATCCATGCGATCCGCCGCTCTTTTAAACGGTTTATAAATCTTGTGCCGGAGAGGGGGATTGTGGTGATAAACGGGGAGATCGACCGTTTCCGTGAACTGGCTGATGAGGCAAAGGGCAGAGTCGTCACCTTTGGGCCCGGCCGGGAGAATGATTACAGCGCGGATGCGATCACGTATGACAGCGAAGCGAGGCCCTCCTTTGACGTCTATATCCGCGGCGAGAGCTTCGGGAGAGTCAGTCTGGGCGTTGAGGGCGGGCATAATGTGTATAATGCGCTGGCCGCTGTTGCGGTCGCGGTGGAACACGGGATTTCCATGGACGCGGTCAGGAAGGGCCTGCTGAATTTTCAGGGCACGGACCGCCGGTTCCAGAAAAAAGGGGTCAGGGACGGCGTGACGATCATTGATGATTATGCGCATCACCCGAGCGAGATTCAGGCGACGCTGCGGACCGCCAGGGAATACACGGACGGGCGCATCTGGTGTGTGTTTCAGCCGCACACGTATTCCAGGACAAAGGCGTTTTTAGATGAGTTTGCCGAGGCCCTTTCTCTGGCCGACTGCGTGATCCTGACCGATATCTATCCGGCCAGGGAGACGGATACGCTGGGCGTGAGCTCGGCGGATATCGCGGATCGCTTAAAGGCCCGGGGCGTTTCCGTATGGTATTTACCCACATTTGAGGAGACGGAAAAATTTATTTTAAAAAATTGTATACAGGGTGAATTGTTGATAACTATGGGCGCGGGAGACATTGTAAAAGTGGGAGAAGAGCTGCTTGGACTCTAGTTATCCACATTATCCACATAGTTTTCAACATTTTAACACGGAAAGCTATGTGGATTTTTTGTGATTAAACGGGGAAACGGGGGATGTCCGCAAATGTTGATAAATCAGGCATTCGACATTAACAGACACGAATCGGAAGGATAAATCAGAGGCTTTTCCACATTATCCACAATTTCCACAGCATATTTGGTGGATAAATCGGACTATTTCCTTTTGCGGGAACGTGTGATATGATGAATACAGAGGAAACTGAGCGGGGGTCAAAAGGCGCTTCGGGCCGCTTGCCAAGATACGGCGCGCCAGGAAGGCCCGGATGTGCGCCGGACAGGGAACACGGCGTTTTTGCCGGGCGGAGCAGGGATGGTGAGAAGATGGATGTGCGTTTAAAGAACAGACTGACCGTGGGAGTCACGACGATCTCCAATATTTTTATTGATCAGTATTTAGCCGGCGCCAGCGGGGAATACATAAAAGTGTATCTGTATCTCATGCGCCATGAGGGCGAGGCTGTGAGCGTGGAGGCCGTGGCGGACGCTTTGAACCATACGGAATCGGATGTGCGCCGCGCCCTGGCATACTGGCAGCGCGTCGGGGTTCTGGACGATCTGTCTGCGCAGGCGGCGGGAGAGGAGACGGGAGATCCCGCGCCTGTCCGCACGGGAGAGCCTGTAAAGCCCCCGGAAGGAACTTCGCCCGGCGGGTCAGGCCCGGCGCCGTCCGAAGTTCCCGGCGCGTATGGGCCCTGTGATATGGAGGCATTGTCCAGGGACGAGGCGTTTACCCAGCTTGTTTACATCGCGCAGAAGTATTTGAATAAGACGTTTACCCCCACAGACTGTCAGATTCTGGGAAACCTCTATGCAAATGTGGGGATTGCGCCGGAGCTTCTGGAGTATCTGATGGAATACTGCGCGCAGAACCATCACACCAGCCTGCGCTATGCGGAGAAGGTGGCCTTAAGCTGGCATGAAAAGAACATCGCCACCGTGGAGGAGGCCAGGGCCCATTCCCGGAGCTTTTCAAAGGAATCCTTTGCCGTTATGAAGGCCATGGGATTAAACGGGCGCAGCCCGGCGGATTTTGAGTATGATCTGATGGAAAAATGGTTCCGGAACTATGGTTTTACCCGCGAGCTCGTGGTGGAAGCGTGCAGCAGGACCATCAGGGCCATACATAATCCAAGCTTTGCGTATGCGGACCGGATTCTGACGGACTGGAAGGAGGCCGGGGTGCGGACGATGCGCGACATAAACGCCCTGGACAAGGTCCGCAGGGAGAAATCCGCCGCAAAAGAGGCAAAGGATGAGAGAAGCCCGGACAGGGGCAGGGCAAAGCGATCCGGTTCCGGGCGCGCGTCGAACCGTTTCCACAATTTGGAAGAGCACGGCTATGATTATGATGAGATGATATGGACCATGATTAATGCAGGAAAAGAGGCAGGAGGCAGAGATGGCGCTTAGCAATTCGCAGTATGATTCCATCATGCGGCTCTACAACCGGACGCAGCTTTCTCAGAAGCACGCGCTGGATCAGAGGACGGCGGAGATCTATGAGAGGATACCTGCCATCCGGGAGATGAATGAGGAGATCGCCTCGTCAGCGGTGAAAGGAGCCAGACAGTTACTGGACGGCGATACGACGGCAACAGAGCGCCTTAAGAGGACCATTGAAGGGCTTCGGGAGGAGAGGCAGGTTCTGCTGGCGGCCTATGGCTATCCAAAGGATTACTTGGAGATGCGCTATGACTGTCCGGACTGTAAGGATACAGGATACAGGGACGGGAAGAAGTGCCATTGTTTCCGTCAGAGGGAGATTGATCTTTTGTACTCCCAGTCCAATATAAAGGAGATCGTAAAGCAGGAAAATTTCAGCCGTTTTTCCTACGATTTTTTCGATGATACCAGGATTGACGGCCGCAGCGGCAAGACAGCCAGGGAGTACATGCGCCAGGTCGTGCAGATTTGCCGGGAGTATGTGGACCGCTTTGACAGCGAAAAGGGAAATATCCTTTTTACCGGAAAGACGGGCCTTGGAAAGACCTTTTTGAGCAACTGCATCGCCAGGGAGCTGATCGAGCGCTGCCACAGCGTGGTCTATCTTCCCGCGGTGGAGATGTTCGAGATCTTTTCAAAAGAGCGCTTTTCCTATGACTCCACAGACGAAGAACGGGATCGCTCGCGGTATCTGATGGAGTGTGATCTCCTGATCATCGACGATCTGGGGACAGAGCTGGTCAATACCTTTACCACCTCCCAGCTCTTTTATGTGATCAATGAGCGCCTGAACCGGAAAAAGGGAACCATCATTTCCACCAACCTTCCGGTCAATGAGATGCGGGATGAATTTACGGATCGTGTGATGTCCCGTATTATCAGCAAATACCGGGTGATCCCGCTCTTCGGCGAGGACATCCGCATTCAGATGAAACTGAAAGGGTATACCGCCGCCGGCTCCCTGTAAGGAGATACGATGCCGGGAAACACGATGCTACTGTCCGCTGCCGGGCGGGGCGCGGGCAGCGACAGAACGATAGCTGGAGGAGAGCAATGCTGTACGAAGAAAAAATTATTGAGACAATCCCCGCGGGGCCGCTGGGTTTAATTCCTTTAAAGGGGTGCGCCGGGATGGGAAAAAAGGTGGACAGATATCTGGTTGAGTGGAGAAGAGAGCGGGAGAGCGAGCACAAGACCACCATCGCCTTTTCGGGATACCAGAGGGATACGTATATCATCGGCGCCGATACGCCGCGCTTTGGGACCGGCGAGGCCAAGGGCTCGATCTCAGAGTCCGTGCGCGGGGACGATATCTATATTTTGGTGGACATATGCAACTACAGCCTAACCTATTCCCTGTGCGGGATGGTAAACCACATGTCCCCGGACGACCATTTCCAGGATTTAAAACGAATCATTGCCGCCGTAGGGGGTAAGGCGAGGCGCATCAATGTGATTATGCCCTTTTTATATGAAAGCCGCCAGCACAAGCGCTCCGGGCGCGAGTCTTTAGACTGCGCCCTGGCGCTGGAGGAGCTGGTGAGCATGGGAGTGGAGAATATCATTACCTTTGACGCCCACGATCCGCGCGTGCAGAATGCGATTCCCCTCAAAGGCTTTGAGACAGTGCAGCCGATCTACCAGTTTATCAAATATCTGTTAAAATATGAGACAGAGCTTCAGATTGACAGCGAGCACATGATGGTGATAAGCCCCGACGAGGGCGGCATGTCGCGCGCCGTGTATTTTGCCAACGTGCTCGGCCTGGATATGGGGATGTTTTATAAGCGGCGTGATTACACGCAGATTGTAAACGGGCGCAACCCGATTGTGGCCCATGAGTTTTTGGGCTCCAGCGTGGAGGGCAAGGATGTGATCATCGTGGATGATATGATTTCCTCCGGAGAAAGCATGCTCGACGTGGCAAAGGAGCTAAAGAGCCGGAAAGCGGGAAAGGTTTTTGTCTGCTCTACCTTCGGGCTTTTTACAAACGGGCTGGGCAAGTTTGACAAGTATTATGAAAACGGGCTGATTGACCGGGTGCTGACCACAAATCTGGTCTACCAGACGCCGGAGCTTCTCTCAAAGCCTTACTATATCGATGTGGATATGAGCAAATATATCGCGTTGATTATTGACAATCTGAACCACGACGCGTCGCTCAGCGAGCTGCTGAACCCGACGAGGCGGATTAACCGGATTCTGGAGAGATACCGCGCGGGGGTGAGGGGAGAGAAGGGAGAGTTACTGTTCAAGTAGGTCTGCGCAGACCGTATGATAACCTGGGCTGGCGGGCAAAAATCCCATCTCCGCAGGCGATTTTCATGGATTTTGCTGGTTGCTGTGAACAGTAACCAAGGGAGAGCGCAGTGATACGGGACTTATAAAATAAATATAATGTACTCTCGGAATCTTGCTGTGCCTGATTTTGTGAGATGATTTTTTGTCAGATGTGCACAAATTTATGAGGCGTACGTGGAGCGTACGTTGATTAAATTTGGGTGCATCTGGCGGAAAATCAGCCGCAAAAGCAGGCGCAGAGAGATTCCGAGAGTACATTATAGAAAACTGTGGTATTACATGATATAATTTCAGTGTTGCCCAACCGATACCCGGCAGCGGGAGGAGGTGTTTATGTGGAAGTTGCAATCTCCTTTTTAGTGACTGTCGCAGCGGGTCTGGTCTGCCACCCGATTTGCAAATGGCTAGACAGGAACGATAAGGGCAAACAATAGCCTGGTGGGTGCTTTGCCACTAAAAAAGAAAAGAAGAATCCCCTGACTGTGCTGCAACACGGTCAGGGGATTTCGTTCTTTGTCCATGTGGACTTGCAATCTCTTTCTGCCTACTGGCATTATAGCATATGCATTTTTACTTTTCAATATGCAAACTAAGGAAAAAATGTTACAGCTCACACGGGGCGGGGAAAACTGTAACCTATATTCTAATAAGATGAAACGGCATATCCATCTCCCGGAGCGCCTGCTCCTCGCGCTCGTGACAGGTAAAGAGGATCATCTGCCCCTTATAAGCCTGCGGCAGCCAGCGCAGGGCTGTTTTGAGCCGGTCATTATCGTACAGCACGAAGCTGTCGTCAAAGATCAAAGGCATGCGGTCGATCCCGCGCTGGATAAACCGGGCGGCGGCCAGGCGGAGAGCCAGGTAGATCTGATCCGCTGTGCCGCTGCTGGTCTGTTCCAAGGGGATCAGCTTGCGGCTGGTATTCAGGAACGCATTGAGGTTTTCGTCAATGCTTATGCTGGCATAGACGCCGCCGGTGATGCCGCTGATCAGATCCGAGGCGGTCTTGTTTAAGTACAGGCCAAAGGAGTCGCGGATCGAGAACGACAGATCCTGCATGGTTTCCAGAGCCAGATCAATGGCCTCGATATCGACATGCAGCCGGTCGTTTTCGCTGATAATCTGCTTTAAGGCCGCGGCCCGGTCCTTGCAGTCCGAGAGATGCTCGAGCTTCTTTTCCAGCTCCCACTGGACGCGCTGCTGGCGTTCGATCGTCTCGCCGCAGGCATTCTGGCGCTCTAAAAGAGACGAGATGGCTTCTGTCTGCTGTTTTAAGGTTTCCCGCGAATGGGACATATTCTGATAGAGCTGGTTAAATTCCGCGATCCGCACCCGAAGCGCTTCCATAGCCGGATCGCTGACGGCGCTGTCGCCCAGATGCCGCCGGAAGATCTCGGAGAGAGCCGCATGGCACAGGCGGGCTTCTTTATCGTGCCTCCTGCGGCGGAACATTGAAAAAAGCCCTGCCGCAAGGGAGGCGGCCCCGGCCAGTCCGGAGAGGATCGCCGCGGCAGGCGCGCCGGCAAAGTAAAGGGAGGAGAAAAGCGGGAGGCGATCCGGGTAATACCAGGCGTAAAGGCAAACGCCAAAGACAGCGCAGAGGAGAGCGGCGGCGGTAAAGAACAGGCCGGGCAGGATACGCCCGGAACGGTTTTTCGCGATCTCCTCAGACTCCGTATAATTGCGGTAGAGCGCCTCGGCGTTATTCAGATAGGACTGGATTGAGGCGTCGTCCGAAAACTCGAATTCCTCCATCATCTGCCAGCCGCGGTCAAGCTTTGCGGCCAGCTCGTTCTTTTCCCTCTGTTTTTCGTCAATCGCCTGTTTCAGCTCTTCGCGCAGAGCGGTGTATTGCAGCATCTGGTTCTCATATTCCGGCGAGGCGATCTCCTTTTCGATGCCCCTTATCTCGGTCAGAAGCATGGTATAGGTCCTGGCCGCCTCGGGGCTTAGCTGGGCCTGCAGCTCCTTTTTCTGCTTCTTTAAATAATCGCTGGCCTTTGTGATATTAAGGGACATATTGCCGGAGGTGTTCATATTGGCAATATAGTTTTTCAGCTCTGAGATCATGCCGTCCTCGGTGGCGCTTTTGAGCTGGCTGATGCTGATGGTATTGTTGTAGGCCATCTCGCTTAAGCCGCCGAGGAGCTCGTCCATAAAGGCTTTGCCGCCGGTTTCCTCCCGCCCGGTGGTTTCATTGATGATCGTAAATTCCTTCCGGTTCTTCTGAAAGCTGCGCTCGATCCGGTAAACCATGCCGTCCGCTTCCAGGCGGAGCTGGCCTTCGTATGTCCCGCTGCTGTCCCAGGGCTCGTAGCGGCTGTAGATATCATTCCTGGCGGCGCGTCCCCTCTGGCGCTCCAGGCCGAACAGCATGCTGCGGATAAAGGTGTGAATCGTAGACTTTCCGGCCTCATTCTTGCCGTAAACCACATTGATGCCGTCCTCAAAGGAGACGGACATATTGTGGAATTTCCCAAAGCCGCTGATATATAGATCAAGGAACCGCATGTCTTCTAACTCCTTTCATCGGTCGTGAGTAAAAGCGCGTGGATTCCGTAGAACAGGGCTTTCTTCTCAACGGGGCTCATTTCGGGCTTTTGCAGGGCGCGGATATAAAAGCCGATCATATCGCCCGGATGCTCGGCAAACAGGGCGCTGAAATCGTACTGGGGTTCGGACTCGTCCACGATATCCGTGATGCGGTAGCGAAGCTTAAGCGCCTCCAGATCAAAGCATGTCTCCGGATCGCGCATGCCCCGGATGCGGAAGCGGTAGATGTGATCCGTTCCGCGCTTCTCCACCTCATGCGAGATCTTTAAGTAAAGCTCCGTATTGGCCGTGGCAGGGGTTACGTTGACCACCAGCGGGATATAGCGGATTTTGGCCATGGGGATAAAGGACAGGGAGGTAACCTCTAAACTGATGGGGCTGATTTCGCCGCAAAATATCCCGTGCGCCCCTGTCTCCGTCTTGTCAAGCGGCTCCGGGGAGCCGCAGAAGGCCATCTTCTTGTCTGTGAGAATCTCCGGCTTGTGGATATGGCCGAGCGCGATATAGGAAAAGCCCGACGCGGCCAGGGAGGCCCTGTCAATGGGACAGTGGTTCATATCCCCGCCATGCCCCAGAAGAATATGGATGCGTCCGTCCCGC
Organism: Otoolea muris; assembly: GCF_943193115.1. Classification (NCBI taxonomy): domain Bacteria; kingdom Bacillati; phylum Bacillota; class Clostridia; order Lachnospirales; family Lachnospiraceae; genus Otoolea; species Otoolea muris. The sequence goes on along the minus strand of NZ_CALPCY010000004.1, from coordinate 58,313 downwards.
GGGGCGGACGCCTGATTGATCTTCGGCTCGCGGATCTCGGGCGTGTAGTAGGAAAAGCCCGTCACCTCTGTATTCAGCTCCTCAAAATACACGGAAGCCATCTCCGCTCCGCTTAAGAATGTGACATTAGGGCTCCAGGAAAAGCTCAGAACCGCCGAGCTGCTCCGGATGCGGTCATGATTGCCGGCGATCATGACCACCTTCACGCGCGGGATTGTGGAAAACAGATAATTGACTTCCTTTAAATCCTTTAAAAGCGGCTGGCGGTGGAACAGATCGCCGGCGATAAACAGAAAATCGACGCCCATCTGCTTTGCTTTTTCAATGATGGCGGCAAAGGTATCCCGGATATCCCGGGCGCGTTCCCTGCTCCAGGGCTTGTCGCTGTCAGGGGACATGCCCCAGTGGATGTCCCCGGTATGGATAAACTTCAAGTCATTCCCCTCTTCTTTTCACAGTATGGCTTACAGCTCATAACCGTTCAGACAACCTCTGAACGGTTGCTACAGCTCGCAGTTATTCACCGTCCTCGGGAACGGAATCACGTCCCGGATGTTGGAGATCCCGGTCAGGTACATCACGCAGCGCTCAAATCCAAGCCCAAAGCCGGAATGTCTGGCAGAGCCGTATTTGCGCAGATCCAGATAGAAGCCGTAATCTTCCTTCTTAAGCCCCAGCTCGTCCATACGGGCCGCCAGCTTTTCGTAATCATCTTCTCTCTGGCTGCCTCCGATGATCTCCCCGATGCCCGGAACCAGGCAGTCCATGGCGGCCACGGTCTTATTATCATCATTCATCTTCATATAGAAGGCTTTGATCTCCTTTGGATAGTCTGTGACAAAGACAGGGCGCTTAAAAATCTGCTCGGTTAAGTACCGCTCATGCTCAGTCTGCAAATCGCAGCCCCAGTATACTTTATAATCAAACTCGTCGTTGTGTTCCTTTAAAAGCTCAACGGCTTCGGTATAGGTTACATGTCCGAATTCGGAATTCAGCACATGGTTTAAGCGCTCAATCAGCCCTTTGTCGATGAACTGGTTAAAGAAATTCATCTCCTCCGGAGCGTGCTCCATGACGTAGCGGATCACATATTTCAGCATCCCTTCCGCCACGGCCATATTGTCCTTCAGATCCGCGAACGCCATCTCCGGCTCCACCATCCAGAACTCCGCCGCATGGCGCGTGGTATTGGAATTCTCGGCGCGGAACGTGGGGCCAAAGGTATAAATATTGCGGAAAGCCATGGCAAAGGTTTCGCCGTTGAGCTGCCCGCTCACGGTCAGGCTCGTGGGCTTGTTAAAGAAATCCTGCGAAAAGTCCACAGCCCCGTCGCTGGTTTTTGGGGGATTATTCATATCCAGAGTCGTCACCTGGAACATCTCGCCCGCGCCTTCGCAGTCGCTTCCCGTGATCAGGGGCGTATGCACATAGACAAAATCCCTCTCCTGGAAATACTGGTGGATCGCATATGCGGCCAGGGAGCGCACGCGGAACACGGCCTGGAACGTGTTTGTCCGGGGACGCAGATGGGAAATGGTCCGCAAATACTCCAGCGTATGGCGCTTCTTCTGCAGGGGATAATCCGAGGCGGACGCGCCCTCCACCGTCACGCAGGACGCCTGAATCTCAAACGGCTGCTTCGCCTCAGGGGTGGCAACCAGAACGCCTTTTACAAGAATCGCAGCCCCAACATTTAATTTGGAAACAGCGGCGAAATTCTCCAGAGTATCGTGATAAACTATCTGAAGCGTTTCAAAATAGCTTCCGTCGCTGACAACAATAAAGCCAAACGCCTTGGAGGCCCGTACGCTTTTAACCCATCCGCCGATTTCGATTTCCTTATCAAGATAAGCTTCTCTGCCGCGGTAGATTTCTCTTATTGTTACTAAATTCATAAATACTGCTCCTTTATAAAATGATCTGGTGATATTATACTTTATTTTGTCCGGGTATTCAAGGGCAAGAGCCATCGGTTTCTTTATTCCCGCGGGCAACGAGCCAGGTGGGCATGCTTGCATGCACATTTGGCGGCTGCCGCGAGGGTCAAATACCCCGCTGCTCTGCAGCGCTGCAAGTTTGACGCCCCGTTGCTTGCAGAGGGGTTGTTGACTCAGGTAGCTGACAGGTGAAGCGTAACCAGAAACATAATTGGACGGCCTTTACCGCCCGGCCTTCAGCAGGTTCTGCCAGGAACATACGTTCAAAAGATGGTTTTATTGGCATGAAATAAAAAACATATCTGTGAAATTTTATTTGACATATTGTGTATAATACCTACATATAGTTGCAATATCACTATGGAATACCTGTATATAGTATCACTAAATTACCTTTACCGTCACATTTGTTCACTGCGATGAACAAATCCCATCTGAACAGTAGGGATTTAGTAAATAATACACAACCCTCTGGAGGAAATGTCAGAAAATGTACATTTTTCAGTCAAATTCTGTTAAATAATTGTTCACTATTTCGTAAAGATATGGTATAATAGAGGATACAATTAAGCTATACATTAACTAACATCAAGGGGTGATATCGTGATTAAAAAAGAAATGATTGCTATGCTGTTAGCAGGCGGACAAGGCAGCCGCCTGGGAGTCCTGACCCAGAAGGTTGCAAAGCCGGCAGTTTCTTTCGGAGGGAAATATCGTATCATCGATTTTCCGTTGAGCAACTGCATTAACTCAGGAGTTGACACCGTCGGAGTTTTAACACAATACCAGCCGCTGCGCTTAAATGCGCATATCGGTATCGGTATCCCGTGGGATCTGGATCGCAATGTCGGAGGCGTAACCGTGCTTCCGCCGTATGAGAAGAGCAAGGGAAGCGACTGGTACACAGGTACGGCGAATGCGATTTATCAGAATCTTGAATATATGGAGAACTACAATCCGGAATATGTCCTGATTCTGTCCGGAGATCATATTTACAAGATGGACTATGAGGTGATGCTGGAGTACCACAAGGCGAACAATGCGGATGTGACGATCGCGGCCATGCAGGTTCCGATTGAGGAGGCCAGCCGTTTCGGTATCGTGATCACAGATGACAACAACCGCATCACGGAGTTTGAGGAGAAGCCGGAGCATCCGCGCAGCAACCTTGCCTCCATGGGTATCTACATCTTTAGCTGGCCGGTTTTACGCGACGCGCTGCTCAAGCTGTCTGACGAGCCGGGCTGTGACTTTGGTAAACATATCATTCCGTTCTGCCATGCGGCAGGCAAGCGGATATTCGCCTACGAGTACAATGGCTACTGGAAGGACGTAGGAACGCTGGGCTCTTACTGGGAGGCCAATATGGAGCTGATTGACATTATTCCGGAATTCAACTTATATGAGGAATACTGGAAGATTTACACAAAGAGCGATATTATCCCTCCGCAGTTTACATCCGAGAACTCAAAGGTGGAGCGCAGCATCATCGGAGAGGGCACGGAGATCTACGGCGAGGTAAGCAACTCCGTGATCGGCGCGGGCGTGACGATCGGAGAGGGCGCGGTCGTGAAGGATTCCATCATCATGAAGGGCAGCGTGGTCGGCGCCGGCGTCTATATGAATAAAGCGATTGTGGCTGAGGATGTCGTGATAGGGGCCAATGCGCAGATCGGCGTCGGTGAGTACGCGCCGAGCAAATACGATCCCAAGGTGTATCAGTTTGATCTGGTAACGATCGGCGAGCGTTCTACTGTACCGGACGGAGTGAAGATTGGCAAGAACACAGCGATTTCAGGCGAGACGACGGCAGAGGATTATCATGGCGGAATACTTGAAAGCGGAGACTATATCATAAAGGCAGGGGGAGTACAATGAGAGCAATCGGTATTGTTTTAGCTGGCGGCAACAGCAAGAGAATGAGAGAATTATCCAACAAGAGAGCAATCGCTGCTATGCCTATCGCAGGCAGCTACCGCAGTGTCGATTTTGCCCTGAGCAATATGAGCAACTCCCACATCCAGAGCGTTGCGGTGCTGACCCAGTATAATTCCCGCTCGCTGAACGAGCACTTAAGCTCTTCCAAGTGGTGGGATTTCGGGCGCAAGCAGGGTGGCATGTTTGTATTCACGCCGACCATCACGGCGGAGAGCAGCGACTGGTACAGAGGCACAGCGGACGCGCTCTACCAGAATCTGGATTATTTAAAGAAAAGCCATGAGCCCTACGTGGTTCTGGCAGCCGGAGACGGCATCTATAAGTTAGATTACAATAAGGTTCTCGAATACCATGTGGAGAAAAAGGCGGATATCACCGTGGTCTGCAAGGATATGGCCCCGGAGGAGGATGTGACGCGCTTTGGCCTGGTGAAGACGAATGATTCGGGGCGGATCATTGATTTTGATGAGAAGCCCATGGTTGCCACGTCGAACACGATTTCGTGCGGAATTTATGTGATCCGCCGCCGTCAGCTCATTGAACTGATCGAGCGCTGCGCCGCCGAAGACCGCTACGATTTCGTGACGGATATCCTGGTGCGCTATAAGAATTTAAAGAGAATCTATGCATACAAGCTTAACACGTACTGGAACAACATCGCCTCTGTGGACGCTTATTATAAGACGAACATGGATTTCTTAAAGCCGGAAGTGAGAAACTATTTCTTTAAGGAATATCCGGAGGTTTACTCCAAGGTTGACGATCTTCCCCCGGCAAAGTACAATCCGGGAGCGGTTGTGAAGAACAGCCTTGTATCCAGCGGCTGCATCCTGAACGGAACAGTGGAGAATTCGGTTCTTTTCAAAAAGGTGTATGTCGGCAACAATTGTGTGATTAAGAACTCCATTGTTCTTAACGATGTATATATTGGAGATAACACCGTAATTGAAAACTGTATCGTAGAGAGCCGTGATACGATCCGGGCAAACACCACACATATCGGCACACCGGATAATCTCAAGATTGTGATCGAAAAGAATGAGAGATTTACGTTATAAAAGAAACAGACGGAGAGGGAAAAAATATGCAGATTACGGACGTTCGAGTAAGGAGGATTGAAAAGGAAGGAAAGATGAAGGCCATTGTGTCCATCACTCTTGACAATGAGTTTGTGGTTCATGATATCAAGGTAATAGAGGGAGAGAAGGGCCTTTTCATTGCTATGCCGAGCCGCAAAGCTGCAGACGGAGAATACCGTGATATCGCCCATCCGATTAATTCCGGCACACGCGATATGATACAGAGTATTATTCTTGCGAAGTATGAAGCGACGGCCCTTGAGATGGCGGAAGAAGCTACCGAGTAAACGGCGGCGGGACGGCGTGGATAACGTTAAAAATTAGAAGGTATACTCCGGTTGTCGAACAGGCGGCCGGAGTATTTATGCACACGGGCGCTCAAAGAAGATTGTCAGCAAAGCCGGCAGGCGCGCGGGCAGGAGGAGGTGAACCTTCCCCTGCTTTGGCTTTCAGACAAAATAAGATAAGTTACTGCTTTTTGTACAAAATGAGGAGGCATAAAAAATGAGCGGTACAGTTTTTTCTCTGATTCCTCCTGTTGTGGCGATTGCTCTGGCGCTGGCCACAAAGGAGGTTTATCTTTCCCTGTTGATAGGGATTCTTTCTGGGGCGGTTCTCTATGTGGGGCCTAACCCCCTTCATGCAGTGGAAACCATGGTTGCCATTATGGGAGATAAGATAGGCGGAAATGTCAATATTCTGCTGTTTTTATCGTTTTTGGGTATTGTGGTGGCCCTGATCACCAAGTCGGGCGCGTCGAAGGCGTACGGCGAATGGGCCTCCCGGTCGATTAAAAACAAAAAGGGAGCGCTTCTGTCCACCATGTTTCTGGGTTCCCTGATATTTGTTGACGACTATTTTAACTGCCTGACAGTCGGCACGGTGATGCGGCCGGTGACAGACAAGCACAAGATCAGCCGCGCAAAGCTGGCGTATATCATTGACGCCACAGCGGCGCCGGTATGCATCATTGCGCCCATCTCGAGCTGGGCGGCGGCGGTGGGCTCTTCTCTTCCGGAGGGAAGCGGCGTAGACGGCTTTAACCTGTTTCTGCGCACGATTCCCTTTAACCTCTATGCGATATTGACCATTATTTTTATGCTGGTTATGATTCTCGGGGGCTTTGACTTTTCGGCGATGAAGCGGTATGATGAAAAGGTAGAGAGGGATGGATTTGAAAAGACCGTGGAAGCGGATGCCTATACGGTGGCGGGAAATGGAAAGGTGATGGATCTGGTTGCGCCGATCGCTGTTCTGATCCTGTTTTGTATCGCGGCCATGCTGTATACGGGCGGGATCCTTTCCGGCGCGAATGTGGTGGACGCGTTTGCAAACTGCGACTCCTCTTTAAGCCTGGTGCTGGGCTCCTTTTTTACCCTGGTGTTTATTTTTATCTTTTACCTGGCGAGAAGAGTGCTGCGCTTTAATGAATTCTGCGAGACGTTTGGCATCGGGGTAAAGGCCATGATCCCGGCGATCATGATCTTAAGCCTTGCGTGGACGCTTTCCGGTATCTGCAGCGCGGATTATCTGAATATTGGCGGCTATGTAAAAGAGGTGGTGAGCGGCAGCGCTCTGGTGGGCGCGCTGATGCCCGCGATTATGTTTGCAGTCGCTTCCGGCCTGGCATTTTCGACGGGAACCTCGTGGGGAACGTTTGGCATCCTGATCCCGATCGCTTTTGCCGTAGTGGGGGCGGAGAACATGAATGCGCTGACGATTTCCACGGCCTCGATTCTGGCCGGAGCGGTGTGCGGCGATCACATTTCCCCGATTTCAGACACGACAATCCTGGCCTCAGCAGGGGCTCAGTGCGATCATATCAACCATGTTTCCACGCAGATTCCGTATGTGCTCTGTGTGGCTTCCTGCTGCTTTGTGGGATATCTGGCGGCGGGCATTACCGGCAACGGATGGGTTGGGACCGGCGTCGGTCTGGCGCTCCTTGCGGCGGTTTTGTTTGTAATTAAAAGCAGAGCAAAGTAATTGCTGGCTGTGACGAGGGTGAATCCTGTGTAAAGGAGGTGAGGAATGGTGCGGAGCAGGGGACAGAGCGGACGTTTGAAGCATTTTGTGGCCGTGTTGATTTTTTTGCTTAGTATTATGGTGGGAAACGGTTTTCTGTATTACAGAGTATTTAAGAGCTGGATTTCCTATCAGACAGAGGTTGCACTGCGCAAATATAGTGATATCGGGATGATTGTGCTGCGCGCCACTCTTGACAGCCGGGCGGAACGGCTGCGGATTATGGCCTCCTTTTGCGGGAGTGAGCCGGGAGACAGCCGTGATAACTGGGTAAAGACCATTTGCAGCTGCGCGGGCTCGGGGGCCCGTATAGGCGCGGCTGATACAGACGGGGAGCTGTGGTACGGTAATTCGGAGAACAGGGACATTTCGGATTGTGACTATTACAAACGGGTTATGAACGGGGAGCAGGTCGCTTATGAGATCCGGCCGGCCGGCTTTTCAGGAGAAGGCAGCCTGGTGATCGCGGTGCCGCGCTACGGGGCGGACGGCAGCATCACCGGCGTCTTGTGCGAAGAGTTCAATTGTGTTGATTTGGGGAATTCTTTAAATTCCGTTGACCGCACTGACAGCGGTACAACGCTGGTGATAAACGAAAAGGGAAAGGTGGTTTTCAGCTATGCCGGAATGGATGCGTTCTCTGATTTTTATGAGATGATGGAAGGTATGGATCACCGCAGAGAGGATGCAGTAGAACGGCTGAAGGCGTCTATCAGGAATAAGGAGAAGGGGTTTCTGGAATATGTCAGCAGCGGCCGCAGACGGCTTTTGTACCATCAGCCTGCAGGAGTGGAGGACTGGTGTATCATTTCGCTGGTGGACGCGCAGGCATACCAGAAGGAAAAAGGGGCGATGCGGCGGGATCTGCTTCTAATTTCCACTATAACGATTATCTGCTTTATCGGCGTGGCAATTCTGGCGGGTATGATCATGTACCGGATTCGTCAGGAGACGGAAAAGGGAAAGCGAGATTTCTTGACAGATGTGTATGACCGGAAGACAGCGAGATATATGCTGGAGCGCCATCTGGAAAAGGGAGGAAGCGGATGCTGCTTTTTCCTGGATATCGATAATTTCAAAAACATCAATGACACAAAGGGCCACGTAGCCGGAGACCGGGCGCTGCAGTATGCCGCCTCCCTGCTGAAGCAGGAGGTCCGCCATGACGATGTGGTGAGCCGGTATGGCGGCGATGAATTCTGTATCTGGCTGTGGGAGCTGCGCGACGAGTTTATCGTGCGGGGCATCGCAGAACGGCTCGTGCAGACTTTCCGGGATGAAGCAGAATTTACAATCAGCATGGGCGTTTCCTTCTTCGCAAAGGGCGACGTGTATGAGGAAGTAATCAGGCGGGCGGATCGGGCGCTCTATTTTGCCAAAGAAAACGGCAGGAATCAGTTTGCGCTTCTCCCGGAAGATGAGAAGGAAGCGGGGCAAGAGAGGACGGTCTGAGCCGGGACCGCGCGTAAAAAAGGGAAATCCGCCGGATTGTGTTCCGGGAGATTTCCCTTTTTTATGCGCGGGCCGCGCGGCGGGCACGGAGAAAACCGTTTCCCCTGCCCGGCTGCTTAATGCAGGCCCGGAATCTCTCTGCGCCTGCTTAGACAACAGCGGGCTCTAACAGGAGCTTGCCTGTCTTGTAGCGTTCCTGGCTGAACATATGGATATCCATGGTATCCTCCTGGTTTGCCAGATGGTTTGCCATGAGGATCGCGATACGCGGGGCGACCATAAAGCCGTGGCCGGAGAAGCCGCAGACGCTGTAAAAGCCTTTGGCCTCCTTTGCCTCGTCGATAATGGGATTGCGGTCCGGGCTTAAGTCGTACTGTCCGGCCCACTGGCGCACGACATTGAGCTTTCGCAGGATGGGAAGCGCTTCACACATCACGGCGCAGTTTTTCTCTAAGAACTGCCAGCTTGACTTGAAGTTAAAGCTGGGCTCTTCCTTGGGGCCGATGCCCATGACAAAGCTGCCATGCGGGGTCTGCTGCACGTAATAGGAGCGGTGGAAGGACATCACCATACAGTCAATGAGCGGGGCCACGGGCTCTGTCACAAGGGCCTGATGGCGTTCTGATACAATGGGAAGATCCTCACCGGCCATCTTCGCCAGCTCCGGCGCGCGGACATTGGCGCAGTTGATCACAGTGGAAGCCTCGAAAGTCCCCTTTGTGGTTTCCACGCCGGCGATATGACCGCCGCGGATGATGAGGCCCGTGGCCTCGGTATAGGTCAGAAACTCCACGCCCATCCTTTTTGCGCCCTGGGCGTATGCCTGGGTGCAGTGGAAGGGATCCGCATGTCCGTCCTTCTGGCAGAAGGTGGCGCCGAACATCCCTTCGGTATTCAGGCAGGGAACGATTTCCTTTGCCTCTTTTAAGTCAACGGCCCGGGAGTCAATGCCCAGAGAGTGCTGAACCTTTAAGTTCTCCTGAAACTGCGCCCATTCCTTTTCCGTGTAGGCCACAAGGAGATACCCCCCCTGGTGAAGGCCGCAGCTATGGCTGTAGCCAGTGTATTCCTCCAGATTCTCAAAAATATGGGTGCTCTCCATGGCGATGCGGGCATTGAGCTCGGATCCCCACTGCTGGCGGATACCGGCCCCGCAGCGCCCGGTGGCGCCGGAGGATAAGTAGCCCTTTTCGATCAGGAGCACATCCGTGATGCCCCGTTTGGCCAGCTCAAACGCAGTTGCGCATCCGACGATACCGCCGCCGATGATAATCACGTCATAGCCTTTTTTCATTCCTCAGCGCCTCCTTCCTCATAAGCGTCCGCCAGAACGCCCATACTGATGGGTTTTGTGGGCGGGCGGAAGGTCGTCATCAGAACCTCCTCCATGGGAATCCCGTAATAGGAGGAGAGCTCCTGGGCAATGAGCATGCGGCAGGTGCGCCCCTGGCAGGGTCCCATGCCGGCCCTGGTTACGCGTTTAATCTCGTCAATGGTGCAGTAACCGGCCTTGATGCAGTCAAGAATCGCTTCTCTTGTTAAATCCTCGCACCGGCAGAGAATCGTATTTTTATCGTCCATCCTGATAACCTCCTGCCTTGATATTCCGAACCTCCATGGCCAGCTCTTTGGGAACAGCCAGAGTGATGGTCCAGGTCATGTTTTTCTTCCCTCCTGAGACGGCTTTTACAACCGGGAACCATCCCAGCTCCTCGCCGGAACGGTTTAAACCGCAGGCGAGCTGTCCTTCCTTTGGAACCGGGAGAAACTCAAAGGGGAGCTTTACAAGCGCCTCGGTGTCGCTGTAGGTCTTGTCAACCACAAAGATGGCAAGGCCGGGACATCTCGCGATACACGCGCCGCAGCCGTTACAGACGTCAAAGTCGATCTTCGGGGTCTCGTTGATATCGGGTTCCATCCGGATTGCCTGTTTCACGCAGGCTTTTGTGCAGGGATTGCAGGGAATCTTCTGAAAGCACTCCGCGATGGCAACCGCTCCCCTTGCAAAGCGCTCCTCGGAAGGGGCAACGCTTAAAATATCTTCCGCTGTGGGAATTCCGTTTTGAATTAACATACCGCTTGTCCTCCCTTCTTTGAAGCCAGCAGGCCGGATGCCTTTGTAAGCCCTGCGAGGATCCTTGCGCCTGTGGGGCCGGAGCGAAGCTCGGAAAGCTCGGCGGCCGCCATTTCCTTCAGCTCTCTGGCACGCTCAGGCTCATGGCCCAGACTTTCGGCCGCTGCATAGCCGGCAAGCCGTCCTTCTACCATAGCGGAGGACGCCTCTTCGATGCCGGATACATCTCCGGCGGCGTAGATGCCGGAAACCGTGGTTTCCAGATCTTCATTGACTAACGGCACATGGCCGGATAATTCGCGGACGAAGGCCATCTCGCAGCCCGCCTGCCAGCAGAGCTCAGTCAGAGGCGTTAAGCCAACGGCGAGGCACAGGGTATCGCAGGCGATCTCCTCCTCTGTACCCGGGATCTGCCGCCATTTCTCGTCAAGCCTGCAGATGGTAACGCCCTCAAGCTTTCCGTCCCCGTGCGCTTCCTTGACGGTGTAGCCCGTGCGGATCGGAACGCCCGCGCGGCGGATCTTGGAGGCGTGCACCAGATAGCCGCCGATTTTCGGAGCGGCTTCGATCACGCCCGCCACCTCTACGCCGGCCTGCATGAGCTGATAGGATACAATCAGGCCGATATTTCCGGCGCCGACCATCAGGACGCGCTCGGCAGGCTTCACGCCCGCCACATTCATCAGGGTCTGCACCGCGCCCGCGCCGTAAATGCCCGGAAGGTCGTTGCCCGGGAAGGCGAGGAACTTTTCGGATGCGCCTGTGGTGACAATCGTCTTCTGAGGGCAAATCTTTAAGTGGCGGTTGTCATGGAGCACGGTGACAATGCCGTCCTCATAGATACCGAGCACCGTGGCTTCGGTTAAGATCTCGATATTCGGATCCGCCATTGCGTTTTCAACTAAACGTTTGCCGATATGTATGCCGCGATCTCCGGCGTACTGCTTTTCGGAGCCGAAAAATTTGTGGGTCTGCTTCACGAGCTGGCCGCCGGGGACGTAATCCCTTTCGCAGACCAGGACCCTGGCGCCCAGGGAAGCGGCTGCCGCGGCCGCGCACAGCCCGGCGGGACCTCCGCCGATGACAAGGACCTCAGCCTCTCTAATCATTCCGGATAACCCCCTTTCCTTCCTGTTCCTCCACATGCATGCCGGCCTTTACTTTTGTCACACACACGCGTACATTGGGCTGTCCGTCCACGGTCATAAAACAGGAAGAACAGTTGCCGATTGCGCAGAATAACCCTCTGGGCCGGTGCAGCTCCGGGCTGTGCCCGAGAGTGCGGATGCCTGCCGCATGGAGCGCGGCGGCAATGGTTTCCTCCGTGTATCCATCGATTTCCTGGCCGTTGTAGAAAAAGGTGACCTTTTCACCGCGGTCAAATTCGAGGATGGGATGCTGATCAATTCTCATAGATTCTCCTCCCTTTCATCTTGATGTACTCCCGGAGCCTCTTTGCTCCCGCTTTTGCAGCCGATGTTCCGCCAAGTACATCTTGCTCTGTAACGTAAGTTTAGCACATTATTCGTGAAAAAAACAGGAAAAAGTTCAGCTTATTTTAACCAATATTAAAATGTGATGGCAGGATTTACAATCCCAGGAAAATTTGCTATGATACCCTCTGAGGCGTCCATCCGAAACGGCGCCTGACAATAAGAGTTATGTAAGGAGGAGCTGAAAAGAAATATGAAAGAACTGCTTGAGATGTTTATCATTTTCGCCCGCATTGGCGGCTTTACGTTCGGCGGCGGGTATGCCATGCTTCCGATGCTGGAAAAAGAGGTGGTGAACAATAAACACTGGGCCACAGAGGAGGAGCTGATGGATTACTACGCCATCGGACAGTGTACGCCGGGGATCATCGCAATCAATACCGCCACATTTATCGGCTATAAGGTAAAAGGCATCCCGGGAGCAATTATGGCTACCCTGGGTGTAATCGCCCCGTCTCTGGTGATTATCACTGTGATCACAGCGTTTATTTCTAATTTTATGGATCTCTGGTTTGTGAGCAGCGCCTTTGCCGGGATCCGGGCATGCGTCTGCGTGCTGATCTTTGACGCGGTGTTAAAGCTTGGAAAAAAGGCTCTGGTTGACAATGCGGCGAAAATCATATTTTTGATCGTTCTGGGCATCTCGCTTTTTACGAACGTGTCGTCTGCCATCCTCGTGGCAGCGGCCGGAGTTGCCGGCGTGATGATAAAAGGGAGCACAGGGAATAAGAACACAGGAAAAAGGGAGAGGAAGCAGGCATGAATGTATATCTTGAAATCTTTATCCGTTTTTTTAGCTGCGGCCTCTTTGCAGTAGGCGGCGGCCTGGCCACGCTTCCCTTTCTCTATGAGATATCGAGAGAGACGGGCTGGTATACGTATCAGGATATTTCCAATATGATCGCGATCTCCGAATCGACGCCGGGCCCCATGGGCGTGAATATGGCAACATATGTTGGCTTTCATATAGAAGGGATAGCAGGGGCCCTCATAGCGCCGTTAAGTCTTGTGCTGCCGTCTGTGATAATCATTCTGATCATCTCCAGAGTGCTTGACCGCTTCAAAAGCGCTCCTGTGGTGCAGAATGTCCTGTACGGGCTGCGCGCCGCGTCGGCGGCCCTGATCGCCGCTGCCGGGCTCGGGGTGGCCAAAATTGCCTTTCTTACCATGGATGATGAGGCGGTGACAGCTCTTCCGGGGCTGAATGTGAAGGCGGTTATTCTGGCTGTAGCTGTGTATGTCGGGCTTAAAAAGTTTAAAAAGCACCCGATTGTCTATATTATATGTTCAGCGGCGGCTGGGGTTGTGCTGCGTTTTTAGGAAGGCTTTAGATGGGCCTCATCACTTCATGGCATTAAAATCCAAAAGATTTGAACAGTATAAATTCCCCCATTTTACAGATACTACATCCAGAACCGGACAGTACAGTAAATGGAGGAATTTTTTATGAAAGCTACAGGAATTGTAAGAAGAATCGATGATTTAGGAAGAGTCGTTATCCCCAAAGAAATCCGTCGTACACTGCGGCTTCGGGAGGGTACTCCTCTGGAAATATTTACGGATCGCGAAGGAGAAATCATCCTGAAAAAATACTCGCCCATGGTAGAACTGGCAGCGTTTGCCGTACAGTATGCAGAGGCCATGGCCCAGTCTACGGGACTGATGGTATGCATGACAGACCGGGATCAGGTGATCGCCGTATCGGGCGGGCCTAAGAAGGATTACCTGCAAAAGCCGGTCAGCCGTCAGTTGGAAAATATCATCACAGAGAGAATGAATGTTCTGGCCGTGAAAGAGGATAAAGCTTATGTGCCGTTAATCATGGACGAACCGGAAGGCGTGACTGCAGAGGCGATCGTCCCCATCATCTGTGAGGGAGACGCGATAGGCGCAGTGGCAATTTTAAGCAGGGAGCCAAAAGCGAAGTTCGGCGAGACAGAAATGAAGCTGGTTTCAACAGCGGCCGGGTTTCTGGGGCGGCAGATGGAGGGATAGGGCGCAGGAGATTAACCGGCCGGCCCGGACAGCCGGGCGGACGGAGAGATATAAAATGTACTCTCGGAATCTCGCTGCGCCTGATTTTGTGAGATGATTTTTTGTCAGATGTGCACAAATTTATGAGGCGTACGTGGAGCGTACGTTGATTAAATTTGGGTGCATCTGGCGGAAAATCAGCCGCAAAGGCAGGTGCAGAGAGATTCCGAGAGTACATTAAATATAATAAAGCAGGAAGGCTCATCTCCCGGATCCTGCCGGGAAATATCCTTCCTGCTTTTTAAATGCCTTAAACCTCCTGGTTTCATCTAAATACTATGTCTCTGATTTGTCCATCCTTGTCTCCAACTGTTTTTTATACACATAGGATCGTATCGCCGCATCAGCCCCATCTGTCAGGTTGATAAAGCGGCATCCATACCCATATCTGCCGCCGCTCTCCTGCTTTGCCCGTATAGCCATGATGTCAAAGTGGCGCACCAGGGATTTGAAGCGGTATTCAAAGCTGATAATTTCATTCGGCTCCAGCGTCTGCTTGGTGATCAGGTAAATTCCGCCAGCGCTGATATTATCAATAACGCCCATAAAGCTGCCCCGTTTGTTCGAGAAAAAAGGGGTTTCGATTTCGACCTTAACGCGCACATCCTTTTGCCGCTGAATCACATTGGTCACATCCGTGATTTTACAATCGGCCATCAGGGGCTCCGAGGCGCCTGCCACGGTATTTCGTTCGACCTTCAATGTACAATTAGTCTGAAGTACACCAAGAACGTCGTCGTAAAAATTTATCTTAGCTTTGATCTTCGGATCTCTTAATCGGGCGTCGCTGAAAAACAGTGTAACGGTATCTCCAAAATGCGTAACGCGGGCCTCCCCAAGCCTCTGTCCCTTCATAGAATAGACGGTACATCTGCTGCACTTTTTCAGTGTCATAAAAGTATCCTCCTTCGATATTCCTCCGCTGCGCTATGAGGATTCATGATATTTTGACAGAAGCTTCACAGAACGCTTTCTGCTGTCAGGTCAATGTAAAAAGAGTTTTCTTGTAAAAACTTCTGTGAAAGTAACAGCGTAATGTTTATATAAGCTATTTTAGTATAACATACAATAAGGGAAAAAAAAAGGAAAAAAAAAGGAAAATTCAAATTATTTAAATTTTTTATTGCCTGCCAGGCGCGGCGCTGGGAATTACTGGTCCGGCTGGAAAACCGTTGGGAGGCCGGTCAGAGCGGTAGGACGGCAAAACGTCCGTTTAACCGGCAATTTTCAGGCAGTGAGGACTTGAAAAGAATGTTAAGATCGTCTAAAAATTGAGATATAGAAGATATTTTAAGGTTGATTTAGTGTCTAAAAGGTGATAAACTATACAAGTACATAAAGCTGGTGTAAAATGAGCTTTACAGATTAGTATGTGTGCAGTTCTCATCTGTCAGGGGGGAAAGACAGTATAGACTGTGAGGTTTTGAAGCAATCTGAAATGCAGATATCCGAAGCATAATTGAGTATGGGTGAGAGTAATTATGAAGAAGCAGGATAAAAACAATTCTTCATTAAGAACCTGCTTGATTATAATTAAGAAAGGAAAAAGCGGAGCAGGGCGGGTCAGAAGAGCCCGCAGGAGGTATGTCAGGCATATGCGGGGGAGTTCGCAGGAACGCTGTAATGTTTTATATTATAACCATGCGTGTGTTCTGCGCCGGTTTTACGACTGTCGTCAGCCTGAGAAGAGGGGCGGCAGGTTTTCGGAATAAATCTGAATCAGAGGAGGCTGCCTCCAGGTTTGTCCGGGCTGTCTGTACTGCCCGGCTTATTGAGATAGCAGAAATCAGGCTTCCTGTATGGCCAGAAGAGGCTGTGAGATTCGGAAGACAGAAAAAAGTATTTCTTAATCAGATAGTATGAAAGAAAGGATGAAGTGGCCATATGTTTGGATTCTATGGAAATGGGATTACCCTGACAGAGAAAATGCTTGATTTTCTCTGGGGAAGACAGACCGTTACGCTGAACAATATAGCAAACGACGATACCCCGGGCTTTAAATCCCAGTATATCAGTTTTGAGAATATTCTCGGAGAAAAGTTAAAGGATGCCAGCGCAGGATGGAGGCCGATGAAGCAGGTGGAACAGGCGATCAACAGCACAAGGGCCAGCCTGCATACCACAAGAGCAGAGTCAACCCGTCTGGACGGAAATAATGTGGACATGGATCAGGAACAGGTGGATTTGGCACGCACGGCGTTGGAATACCAATATATGGTTGCTTCAATAGGAAATGATATCAGCCGTCTGCAGAGCGCGGTCAGAAGTTTTTAAGCGGCGGTCTCGCTTTGCTTCGTGAACACTTCAACGCGCAATAGCGCGCTCCCGTAAAATTGGGAAGGGCATTTTCGCAAATAAGACATATTATATTAAGTAAGAATGGAAAAGGAAGGGCAAAAAAGATGGAACCATTATATATGACCCCCATAAAGCCATGGGAGCCGGTAAACAGCCTTTTTGAAGAAAAGGGGAGCTACGGCAAAAATACGGAAGCGGCATTTTTCGGAGACGTGTTTAAAAACACAGTGCAGCAGGTCTATACAGCCCAGGCAGATGTGGAGAATAAGCAGTATCTTTTATCTACAGGCCAGCTTGACGATGCCCACAGCCTGCCGATTGCGGAGGCAAAGGCGGCGCTGAGCGTTGACCTCTTAATCTCTTTGCGCAACAAGGCGCTTGAATCCTATAATGAATTGATTAAGATTAGCGTATAATGTATAGAAGTTGAAATACATAGGGCAAAGGGCTGAAGACGGTGCAGAATATGAAAGAATACTGGCAAAACCTGTCAGGTAAAACAAAAAAATTACTGATAGCGATTGTGTCGGCGACAGCGGTGATCGCTATTTCGGGCGTTGTGGCGCTGAATTATCTGGCGCAGAGGGATTACAGCGTCCTCTTTACGGGATTGAATCAGGAAGAGGCCCAGCAGGTCGTGTCTCTCCTTCAGGAACAGGGGTATCCATATCGTTATGATGACAATGACGGCGCGATACGGATGCCTTCAGCGAGTGTGGATCAGGCCAGGGTGCAGCTTCTCAGCCAGGGCTATCCCAAGAGCGGTTTTACATACGACATGTACCGGGATAACTCCGGCCTCATGACAACCGAATCAGATAAGAAGCAGTATACCAAATATGAGCTTCAGGATCGCCTGGGCGCGCAGATCCGCCTCTTTGAAGGTGTTCAGGACGCGAAGGTGACCATCGCGGAGGCGGGCGAGCAGAAATATGCTCTGGATACGGTGGCAGAGGAGTCCTCCGCTGCGGTTACAGTGACCATGAAGAGCGGAAGAAGCCTTACGGATAATCAGGCCGCCGCGATCAAGAACCTCATCGCCCGCTCCGTGCGCGGGATGACCTTTACGAATGTGTCAGTGTTCGACGCAGAGTCCATGGTGGAGATTGGGGCGAACGACGGGACAGGCGGTTCCGGAGAATATACAGAGCTTACGAGCGAGATCGAGAACCATATCGCAGGCAATGTCCGCCGCGTGCTGGAGAAGCTGTACGGGCAGGGCAATGTAGCTGTATCCGTTAAAGGGACTTTGAATACGGATAAGCTGATACAGGAAGTGACGAGATATACGGTTCCGGAAAAGATAGACGCCGAAGACAAGACCGGCCTTCTGGAACGTGAAGACACAACCTTTGAGAACCAGGGTACGCAGGAAAACGGGGCCGGAGGCGTCGCAGGAGCGGACGCGAACGCAGACACACCGCGTTATACGGCCGGGAATGGCAATGGGAACGGCACGGATACTTACGCGAATGGGAGCGCCAGCCGGGAGTGGCTTTTTGACACGCTCCGCGAGCAGCGTCAGGTGGATCCGGGCGTGCTTGAAAATACGACGATTGCGATTGTGATTGATACGGCGGATATGAGTATTGATGAGAGGGATCTTATAAGTCTGGTGGCGAACGCGTCGGGTATAGCGCAGGATCAGGCGGCGGATAAGATAACGATTATCCGCGCTTCGTCAGCAACGGAAGGCGAAGAGGATGAAGACGAAGATTCAAAACAGGCGGGTACAGAACCAGAGACCGGCATCCCAACCCCAATCATTATCGCCCTCATCGCCGGAGGCGTGCTTCTGCTGCTCCTCCTGATCATCATCCTTCTCCTGGCCCGAAGCCGCAGGAAGAAGGCAATCGCCTTAGAGGAGAGCGCGGACGAATGGCCGCAGACAGAGAATCAGGAAGGCGAGACGCCGCCTGTTGTTGAGACAGAGGCGGCCCGTCAGTTCAGGGAAGAGAATGCCGAGATGGAGCAGAACGAGGAGATTCTCAATCTGCGCATGCAGCACAGCCTGAGACTGAAACAGAATATTGGCGAGTTTATTGAACAGAATCCGCAGATTGCAGCGAAGCTGGTACAGAGCTGGCTGAGAGGGGAGGAAGACGGTGGCGAGAGCAGAGGTAAGCGTAAATAAAGCGGAAGCGCCCTCGGAAGAGAACGCAGAAGTTAAAGCATTAGATACGAAGCAGAAGGCCGCTATTGTGGTAGTCTCTCTTGGAGCGGACAGAGCCTCGCAGATTTATAAATACTTAAATGAGCAGGATATTGAGGATCTGACCTTTGAGGTGGCCAGGATGGGCAAGACCACCAACGCACAGGTAGAGAGCTCTCTCGATGAATTTTACAAGCTGTGCCTGACGCATAAGATGATGACAGACGGCGGCCTGGATTACGCGAGAGACGTTCTGGAAAAGGCTTTTGGCGAAACTACGGCCCGTTCCCTGCTTGAGAAGGTGTCCAAGACGCTTCAGTCGAGGCCGTTCAACTTCTTTATGAAAGGGGATCCCAAGGCGCTCCTTTCCCTGCTGCAGCATGAGCGGGCGCAGGTGATTGCCCTGATCATGGCCTACATGGATCCGGAGCAGGCGGCCAAGGTGCTGGAACAGCTCCCGGATGCCAAGCGTATAGCAACCGTTGAATGTATGGCCAATATGGACCGCGTATCGCCTGAGGCGATCGCGATCGTAGAGGAGGAGATGAAGCGCAAGTTTGCGACGATTATTACGAGTGAGGATAACATGAACCTCGGCGGCGTGGACTTCGTGGCGGATGTCATGAACCATGTAGACCGCAGTAATGAGAGACGTATCTTCGACGAACTGGATAAGACCAATCCGGATTTGAGCCAGAGCATCCGCGACAAGATGTTCGTATTCGAGAACATCCTCGACATGGACGACCGCTCTGTACAGCGTTTTGTGCGTGACTGCGATTCCAAGGATATCGTATATGCCCTTAAGAACGCTTCGGATGAGATGAAGCAGATCTTTTTCTCCAACATGTCCAAGCGTATGGCGGAGACGGTTCAGGGCGATCTGGAAATTACAACCAATGTAAGGCTCAAGGACGTAGAGGAAGCGCAGCAGCGTATTGTAAATATCATCCGCCAGTTAGAAGATGCCGGCGAGGTGATTATCAATAAGGGAGGCGATGAGGAAGATGTCCTCTTGTAAGGGTATTGTAAGGGCAGCCGGAAGAACGGCGAATGTCCGCAGCTTCATCCCTCCGGTTCAGGCGCCTGCTCCGCCCCCGGGCAAGGAGACGCCCTTTGTGCCAAAGTCTCTTGTCAATGATATCCAAAAGCCCTCCGAGGGGCGCTGGGTCTCCCTCGATCAGGACGAGGAGATGTACCGCCAGGCATCCCGTATCCGGGAAGGAGCCAAGGAAGAGGCCAGAGAGATCATCAAAAAGGCCAATGATATGGCCGAGGGGATCCTCCGGGACGCCAGGGCGCAGGCGGAGCAGATGAAGAAAAAGGCGCTGGGGGACGGCTATCAGGAGGGTTTTGAGCAGGGACGCCAGGAAGGCGTAGACACGGCTCACACAGAGATCCGTGAAGAATACGAGGATACTCTGACAGAGTTTAAGCAGGATATGGAACGCGCCCTGGCATCGGTCCGCGAGGCAAAGGAAGACTGTATCAGGCAGTATCTGGGAGAACTCAAGGACTGTGCCGTGGCCGTGGCGGAGAAGGTGATTCACATCAGCCTGGAGTCCAGCGGCGAGATCATAAAGCGGATGATCCTGGCTGAGACAGAACGCCTGAAGAAGACAGCCTGGGTAAAGATTTACATGGAAAAGACAGACTATGAGATGATGACTCAGGCCGATGCAGACGTGATAGGCGAGCTGTCAAGGCTTTCTGATAATATCAAATTCATTGTGATGAAAAAGGCCCAGAGCGGGAGCTGCATCATCGAAGTACCGGATGAGATCATTGATATCAGCGTAGACACACAGATGGACAATATGCGGGAGATTTTAGGCAGCGTTTCCGTATAGTCTGCATAGTATAAGGTGATGCGATATGTATGAACAGATACCCCAGCTCATTAAAAAGTCCGAGACAGTAGGGCGTATTGGAAAAATTGAAAATGTTGTGGGTATGTCCATGGAAGCCTCCGGAGGCCGGGCCGGGATTGGGGATCTTGTGATGATTTACAATGAAGAGGAGGGCCGCCAGACGCCCGCTGAGGTGGTGGGCTTCAAGGAGGGCAGGATTCAGCTTATGACCTATGAGGCCACAAGCGGAATCACATCCGGCAGCTTTGTGCGAAATACCCGGAGGCGTTTAAAGGTTCCGGTCGGCGATTTCCTGCGCGGCAGGATTATAAACGCCATGGGCGAGCCCATGGACGGCGGTCCGGCAATTGACCGGAGCGTCTGCTATACGGTCAACAGCCCCTATACGAACCCCTTAAACCGTCCTCCGATCCGGGAACGCCTGGAATTTGGCGTCAAGGCGATTGACGGCTTAAATACCATAGGAAAAGGGCAGAGAATCGGTATTTTCGCCGGATCCGGCGTCGGAAAGAGCACCCTGATGGGCATGATTGCCAAAAATGTAAAGACAGACATTAACGTCATTGCCCTGGTGGGCGAGCGCGGCCGCGAGGTTTTGGAGTTTATACAGAAGGACCTGGGGGAAGAGGGTATGAAGCGCTCCGTGCTGGTGGTCGCCACATCGGACCAGCCCGCGATGCTGCGCATGAAATGCCCGCTGGTCGCCACGACGATAGCAGAGTATTTCAGGGATCAGGGGATGGACGTCCTTCTGATGATGGATTCCCTGACGCGCTATGCCATGGCGCAGCGCGAGATTGGCCTGGCAATCGGCGAACCCCCGATTGCCAGAGGTTATACTCCATCAATTTACGCCGAATTTCCAAAGCTTCTGGAGCGCAGCGGTAATTTCAGCAAGGGCTCAATCACAGGCGTGTATACGGTTCTGGTCGAGGGCGACGACACCAACGAGCCGATCGCCGATACGGTCAGAGGTATTCTGGACGGCCATATCGTACTCAGCCGCCAGCTTGCCAACGAAAATCACTTCCCGGCTATTGACATAGGGGCGAGCATTTCCAGGCTTATGGTGGAGATTGTGTCAGACGGCCACAGGCAGGCCGCGGCGCGCATGCGAAATCTTCTGGGGCTATATCAGAAGAACGCGGATCTGATTTCGATCGGAGCTTACAAGAAGGGCACGAACATAGCCCTGGACGAGGCGGTGGCAAAGATTAACCGCATCAACGGCTTTTTACAGCAGGATATCAAAGAGAGCTTTTCATATGAGGAAACCCTGAAGATGATTGAAGAGATTGTCAGCCGGTAAGCCGGCAGGTCCGGAGGGATGAGTGATGAAGCGGTTTCGGTACAGCCTTGAGACGGTTTTGGATTATAAGCAGCAGATTCTTGATAATGAGAAGGCGGAGCATGCTGTGATTATCAGGCGGGTGGATCAGAAAAAGGAAGAGATACGCAGGCTGAAGGATGAGCTGATGGGGTTTCACCACGGGTTCGATGAGTCGAAGAGCGTGGGGGCGCCGATCGAGAGCTTTCGGCTGTATGATATGTGTATCGGGCTGATGGAGGAGAAGATCAATATCCGCAAGGAGCAGCTCAGCCATTTGAAGAAGGAAGAGGAAAAGAAAAAGCAGCAGGTGATTGCGGCTAAGGTGGATGCTTCTAAGTTTGAAAAACTGAAGGGGCGCAGGCAGGAGGAGTACAGGAAAGCGGAGGCAAAGGAAGAGGAGAACTTTATTGAGGAGTTTGTTACGCGGGGATATACGGTGGGCGGTTTGTCCTCCGGGGAGTGAGAGTAAGCGAATCGGATAATTACAGCCGGAGACGGCTGATAATTATATAGAACCAGTTGACACAGTGTTACGATCATTCAGAAAGGAGGGAAAGAATGGCTGGAATTGACATGGCGCGTCTGACCGCAGCTTCGTCTGTGAAGTCTTCGTCCGTCAAAAAGGGGAGCGCATCGTCCGCATCCGCAAAGGAGACGTCCAAATCGGATTTTGCCAGCATGATGCAGGGCAAAGCGGATGGGGCTGCCTCCGGGGAGCAGAAAAAGGATGCTCCGGTAAAAGGGCAGGATAAGGACGCAAACGGGAAGCCGGTCGGAAATGAGGACAAGAAAGATACGGTTCCTGTTAAAGAGGAAGCGGATCCGTCTAAAGCGATGCAGGAGCTCCAGGCAGCGCTGGGCCAGATGATGGTGCAGGCCGCGGGAGAGGAAGCAGGCGGGACGCCGGAGGCTGAGCTTGCTTTGGGAGGGCAGCCGGAGGCGGTGAAAGCCGCGGAGGGGCTGCAGGCGCAGACAGGCGTTTCAGAGAGGGTAATTCCAGAAGCGCTGCCGGAGACGGAGGCACAGCCGGCAGAGGCCGTACAGCAGACGCCTGAGGCGCAGGATGTTTTATCTGCGCAGCCACATGCAGCGGCGGCAGGGCAGAACAGGCCGGAGCAGCCCGCGGAGGAAAAGGCTGTTAAGGCAGAACCCGCAGCGGTGAAGGAGAAATCCGAGGAGGATTTCCGTCCGCAGGAGGTGTCCGCTGACAGAGGACAGGATACGGAGAAGACGGACATTGCCCCGCAGGCTGATTCACAGGAGGACAGAACCGGACAGGACGGCCGCACAGAAGAGGCGGAGGTTCAGAAGATGGCTGTTTCCGATATGGCGGCAGGGCGGCCGCAGGACGCATTTGATGTCAGGGAGATCCCGCAGGAGAAGGCGCAGACGCTTAAGACATCGCCGGATACGCTTGGCTATGACCTGGGAAACAGGCTGGCTTCCTCGCTTCCGAAGAGCAACGGGACGCTCACGATTGAGCTGGAACCCGCTTCGCTGGGAAAGCTGACGATCCGGGTCGTATATGAGGCCGGAAAGGCGGCGGTATCGATTCTGTCGGCGAATCCGAAGACCGTGGAACTCCTGAGCCAGAGAGCGGGCGAGATCGCCCGGATTCTGGAGGAAAAGACAGGGCAGGAGACGGTTGTGTACACGCCGGAGCAGAAACAGCCCTATGATGATGGCCAGGGAGGCCAGGAGAGAGAACAGCAGCGGCAGGAAAGCCGTGAGCAGCAGAATAAGAAGAACCAGTCGGAGTCCTTTACGCAGATGCTTCGCCTGGGGCTGGTTTAAGAGAAGGAGGAGATGCAATGGCAGATGTTGGAGCAGTCAGCAGCACGGCAGATCCGTACGCACCGACGTCCTATAATCCGGGACAGAATGAAAAGAATACGCTGACCATCACAAGCTATTTCAAACTTCTGGCAGCGCAGCTTGCGAACCAGGATATGTCCAATCCCATGGATAACAGCGAGATGATGGCGCAGATGGTACAGATGGCGATGGTGCAGTCCTTAAGCGCAATGACCGAGTCCGTTCAGACATCCACGGCGGTATCCACACAGACGTATGCAGCCGGGCTGATAGGGCAGGAAATCACGGTCGCTATAACAAAGGAGAATGAAAACGGGACGGGAAGTGTTCCGAGCGGTGTGAAATACGGTATTGTAGAGTCGGTTGACTTTACAGCGGGAACCCCGGTATTTAAACTGAAGGACGACAACAAGAAATACCCGCTTTCCCACGTGCTCGGCATGGGCAAGATTGACGACCCGTACGCATCAAGCGGCGAGGAAGACGGCAAAGGCGATAGCAGCTCGGGAGCTGCCGCGAAGCTGGCGGGAAACAGTACAAACGATAAAAACAGCAATCCGCTGTATGATCCGACTCTCTTCATGTAGCTGAGCCTCATACGCGGCTGGAAAGGACCATATCATGGGTTTAAACGGAGTACATCATCTGAGTGTTGAGAGTGCCTCCGGGGCAGATCGGAGACAGTCACAGCCCGTCAGTCAGGCGGGGCATGCAGGGGCGAGCTTTGGGGAGCTTTTGCGGGGCAAGGTCAATGAGAGCCTGAACTTTTCAAAGCACGCGGCAAAGCGCATGGACGAACGGGGCATCCGCATGGACAGCCGTCTTCTGGGAAATTTAGAGCAGGCGGTGGAGGCGGCCCGGCAAAAGGGAGCAAGGGACGTAGCGGTGATCGGCAGGGAAGGCGTATTCATCGTGAATGTGCCGAACAACATCGTTGTCACCACCATGTCGCAGGACGAGACAGAGAAAAAAATCTTCACAAATATTGACAGCGCTGTTCTGATGTAGGCAGGACCGCTAAGGAGGCCGTGCCGGACGCCCGATGCGCGGCCGGCATAGAGAACAGCAGAAAGGGAAAGAAATGTTAAGAGCAATGGATTCAGCAGTCGCAGGGCTGCGCGCGCACCAGAATAAACTGGACGTAATCGGACATAATATCGCAAACGTGAATACATTTGGTTTTAAGTCACAGGTTTACAGTTTCCAGGAGGCGATGTATCAGACGACGAATGCATCGACAGGTGGAACGACCAATGCCGGCGGTACGAACGCGGCTCAGTTTGGTTACGGCGCCCTGATGGGAACAATCGCAACGGATATGACGGCGTCTACACCTACCTATGTGGGCGGACTGAACGCAAGTATCAATGGAGATGGATTTTTTATAACATTTTCCACTCCTACAGTTCCTACAGATGCTGTTGCAGATATCAAAAAGGTAGATTATGATTATACCCGTGTGGGACAGTTTAAACTCGACAGTAATGGCTTCCTGGTAGATGGCAATGGTAGATTTGTATATGGCTTCAGGGGAACGAATCCGAGCGACACGACTACGAATCCGATTGATACGACTAAGTTGGTAGCTCTGAGGGCCCCAGACACTGCCACTTCGTATTCATCAGGCACAGGCGGAGCCAGCGATCCGGTTCTGGAATTAGCTAATATTCAGGTTAATAAGCTGGGTGAGATAACAGCTACCATCAAAGATCCAACGCCTGGTTCAACCATAGACGGAACCGTTGTTTCTCTTGGCAAATTAGCGATTGCCACGTTCCAGAACCCGGAAGGTCTGACGAAAAAGGGTCAGTATTACTACGGAGCCACAGAAGGCGATAATACCGGTAAATCGTCGGCGACTATCCCCGGCGGTACCACGTCAGATTTAATGACAGGCTATCTGGAGGCATCCAACGTAGACCTGGCAACCCAGTTCTCTGACATGATTACCACCCAGAGAGGCTTCCAGGCCAACTCCAAGCTTATCACGGTAAGCGATGAAATTTTAAACGAATTAGTAAACATGAAACGATAATCCATGACATAATATAAAGAGCGGCCATCCCGGCGCCCCTTTTCGGGGCCCGGAATGGCTGCTGTGACGGGAAAGAAGGGCGCAGATGATTAAAATGACCCGTTTGAGCGGGGAAGTCATTTATCTGAATTACATCCAAATACAATATCTCGAGTCAATCCCGGAGACGAAAGTCATGATGGTAAACGGAGATTATTACCTTGTAAAGGATTCGGTGGAGGAGATATTACAGCAAGTGAAAGTTTTTTTGCATGCTTGTGTTGCTTTTAAGGATAAACTCCTGTAAAATAGTCAAAGGGCGCAGCAGTGCAAATATAGGACTGCTGCGCAGAGAGCAGCATAGCATAGGAGGTACGGCAAGGTGGATTTAACAACAATTATCGGAATCGTTTTGGGAACGGTGTTGATCGTCAATGGTATTGGCATAGCGAAGCTGGGGAATTTCTTTGACATGCCCAGTATCCTGATCGTAGTGGGAGGAACCTTTGCGGCGATTATAGCAAGCTATCCGTTATCGATTTTGAAGGATATGCCCAAACATTTCATGGTTTTGCTCCGGGGGAAGCAGTACAATATTCCGAAGCTCGTGGATCAGCTCGTGGATCTGGCGATGGTGGCCAGGCAGAGCGGATTGCTCGCTCTGGAGGAAAAGGCGGAAGAGATCAAGGATCCCTTCTTAAAGCA
Organism: Otoolea muris; assembly: GCF_943193115.1. Lineage (NCBI taxonomy): Bacteria > Bacillati > Bacillota > Clostridia > Lachnospirales > Lachnospiraceae > Otoolea > Otoolea muris. The sequence goes on along the minus strand of NZ_CALPCY010000004.1, from coordinate 32,096 downwards.
GAGTCTTTTGATGATCGTCGATGCGAATGATCCGGATCGGGTGCGCGTGCTGCTGGAGCGGGAGCTGGAAAACCAGATGACCCGTCATGACCAGGTGGCGGGGCTTTATGAAAAGGGATCTGCCTATGCGCCGGCCTTTGGTATGATCGGTACGCTGGTAGGTCTGGTAAACATGCTTAAGGGCATGGATCTGGGTTCCAGCGACGGCGCTGCGACCCTGGGCCAGGATATGGGTGTGGCGCTGATTACCACCTTCTATGGAAGTGTTCTGTCGAACCTGATCTTCCATCCGATTGCCAAAAAGCTCCGCATCCGTCAGGATGAGGAGGAGCTGTATTGCTCTACGATTATTGAAGGTATCATCGCGATCCAGGCGGGAGAGAATCCCAAATATTTAAGAGAGCATCTGCTTGCTTCCCTCAAGCAGTCCCAGCAGAAAAAGCTGCTTTCCAAGGCGGCTAATGCTCCCACGCCTGCTGCGGGGGGTGACGATTAATGAAAAAAAAGGATCGTCCCACAGACGGCGGCGGAAACTGGATGGATACATACGGGGACATGGTGACGCTGCTCCTGTGTTTCTTTGTTCTCCTGTTTTCCATGTCAAGCCTTGACTCGAAGAAATGGGAAGTATTTGTCCGCAGTATTACTCCGGATAAGGAAATTATAGACGACGTTGTGATCAATGGCGAGATCAGCGATGATGCTGATTCCACAGGACTCGACGAGCTTCCGGAGACAGAAGTGGATATGGATACCCTGTACTTAACCATCGCCGAGATGATGGAAGAAGAGGGGATTAACGACGTAACCGTGTCGCGCGGAGACGGCTATACCTTTATCGTATTCCATGACAACGCTTTCTTTGACGGAGACAGCTCCCAGCTTACGGCAGAGGGAAGGAAGGTCATGGATGTGTTCTGCGAGGCGGTGGGGCCGGCCAACAGCCAGATCCAGCAGGTAAACATTATGGCTCATACAGCGCAGGGCGATCCGGATAAGCCGAACAATCCCAGGACAGACCGTATGCTGTCAGCCATGCGTTCCGCTGAGGTTACTATCTATATGCAGGCCAAGAATGTGCTGGATCCGGAGAAGATGATTGATGTCAGTTACGGTCAGTTTCGGCCCATTGCCTCCAACGAAACGCGGGAGGGCAGGGCGCAGAACCGGCGCGTTGAGCTCCTGCTGATTGATGAAGGCGCGGATGTGCGCTCATTGAATGAGTATTATGAGGAGTACACCAGCGGAATCAACGAGGATAGTACAGTCATCGTCGGCGGTCAGACAGATACTGGCGAACATGGCTTTGAGTCCTCAGAACCGGGAGCGCCGGAGAATGCGGACGCAGAGGCGAGCATGATGGCTCCTCTGACAGGAGAGGAAGAGCAGCTTCCGGCGGATGCCGGGGCAGAAGAATTCCAGATGCCCCTTCCGACTGGTGATGTAGCTCCTGAGGGTGGTTTCCCGATGCCGCTCCCCTCAGCAGACGGAGCGGCCCCCGTGGAGCCGGCAGTCCCGGCTGATACGGATGTGGCAGGAGATCTTCCGATGCCTTCTTCATTCGAGGTTCCGGCATCAGAATAATATAGAAAAGGTGGCTTAAAGCAATGGCAGATGTATTATCCCAAAGTCAGATAGACGCGCTTTTGAAGTCCATGCAGAACAGCGAACCTGAGCAGGAGCCCGAGGTAGTTGAACAGAAGCAAGCTCAGACGCAGAAGCCAAAGCCGGAGGCAGATGAGAGGAAATATAGCAGGTATGACTTCTACAGTCCCCGGAAGTTTACAAAGGAGAAGATGAAGATCCTGACCAGCGTATTTGAAAACTACGCCCGGATCATTACCTCCCAGGTAAACGGAATCTTCCGCGTTATGACAGACATAACGGTGATGGAGGTTCAGGAGCGCAGGTATTATGAATATGTAAACGCATTCCATGAGAATGATTGTATGACGCTGATTGATGCCACTGTGGTGGACAGGGGAAAGAATAATGTTCCTCTGATGATGTACGTCACGCCGGGCCTGGTGATCACCCTGATCAACCGTATGCTGGGCGGAGGCGAGGAAGTAATGAAGGTAGAGCCGGAGTATCGTTATTCCGACGTAGAGGTGGCTCTTTACCGCCGGGTGGTGGAGTATTTTACAGCGGCTTTAAAGGATGGATTTTCCAATTATATCAACATCCTGTTCCAGATACAGAGGATAGAAGAGAATCCCAGCATGGTGCAGGAGCTCGGACTCGACGAGACGGTGGCGATTATCCACCTGAATGTGGATGTGTCCGGCCTTGCGGTGGAAAAAATCCGGATCTGTATGCCGGGTACGCTTCTGGAATTTATCTTCTCCATGATAGACAGCCGTAAGCATATCGCGAGGGGCTTTGCCTATGAGGATAACAAGGATATCATTATGGACAATATCCGTTATACGCAGCTCCCGGTAACCGGGCAGCTTGGTACGGTTGAGCTTGACTTGAAGGATATCTATCATCTGAAGGTGGGCGACATCATTGATCTGAACAAGCCCAAGAACAGCAGCGTGAAGCTGTATGTGGGCAGACAGCCCTGGTTTACCGGACAGATGGGCGTATATAAGAAAAATGTGGCTGTACGCATTGAAGAAAGGACCTACGAGAGCGAAGAGAGCGAAGAGAACGCAGAGGAGTTTGAACCTGCGTATGCCTCGGGCGAAGGATGACCGGACTGCTTTAAAATCTGAGCAGATTTTATACATAGAGAATTTATGCGGCAGTCAGTGAGGAGTTAAAAGCTGCTGCGAATTAAAGAAAAAGAGAGGAAATAAAAATGGCAAAGATTATGTTGGTTGATGATGCGGCATTTATGCGGATGATGATTAAAAAAGCGCTGACCGCCAGCGGGTATACCGATTTTGTGGAAGCGCAGGATGGCGCGGAAGCTGTGCAGAAGTACGGCGAGGAGAAGCCGGATATGGTGATTATGGATATCACTATGCCGAACATGGATGGTCTGCAGGCGCTTAAGAAGATCAAAGAGTCTGACGCCGGAGCCAAGGTTGTGATGTGTACAGCCATGGGCCAGGAGAGTATGGTAGTGGACGCTATTAAGTCCGGAGCCAGGGATTTCATCGTTAAGCCGTTCAATGCAGACAGGATTGTCCAGACCGTCAACGCCGTTTTGGGCAAATAGGCAGGGGGAATTAAAATGGCATTTTTAGGTTCGTTTGATATCTGCGCTTCCGGCTTAAGCGCGCAGCGCCTCAGGATGGATATTGCCGCAGAGAATATCGCAAATATTGACACGACCCGGACCCAGGGAGGCGGTTCCTACCAGAGAAAGGATGTCGTCTTTGAAAGCTTTGGCGGCAATTCTTTTCGCGAAGCTTTGCGCAATGCATCGCACGGCCGCGGATATGCCAGCGCGGCGAGAGGCGTGAGGGTTGCAGGGATTATACAGGACGACCGGGAGATGAAGCGGGTCTATAATCCGGATCATCCGGATGCAGATGAAGAGGGCTATGTGAATATGCCCAATGTGGATCTGTTGAAAGAGACTGTGGACAGCATGTCCGCGACACGATCCTACGAGGCAAACGTCACAGCCTTAAACGCAATGAAGCTGATGGCCCAGAGAGCATTAGATATAGGGAAATAACGCATAACAAAAGGAGATTAGAAGGATGGGTGCTAACAGCTTTAATGAAATGGAAATAGACGCCATCGGCGAGATAATGAATATAAGCCTGGGCGCTTCGGCAACCGCGGTTTCCACCATGCTGGGCACGGCAGTAAATATTACCACACCTGTTGTCAGGATCCTTGCAGGCAGTGAATTTGAATTCAAAAAGCTTGAGCCGGCAGTGGGCGTTGAGATTGCCTATGTGAAGGGCCTGGACGGCCGGAATATCATGATGTTCAGCCGCAATGACGTCAGAATCATTGTGGGGATGATGATGGGAGAGGAGATCCCGCCGGATCAGTTCGAGCTGGACGAGATGAACCGCAGCGCAATCTGTGAGGTTATGAACCAGATGATGGGTTCCTCCGCCACAGCGCTGGCCGAATTTTTAGGGATTCCTGTGGATATCTCCACTCCGGTATCCTTTGAGATTGAGAGCGACACGGTTTTTAAAGAAAAATATTTTCCGGAAAACTGCAGCAGAGTCGTGGTTCGTTTTTCACTGGAGATTGAAGGGCAGTTAAAGAGTGAGTTCTTTAATATCATGTCCGAGGATCTGGTCAAACGCCTCCTTGAGCCATTCCAGGTGAGCCTGGATGAATCGGAGCCGCCGGCCCGGGAGGAGGAGAAAGAAGAGCCGGCCGCCGCGTCGGGGGCAACGATGTCACAGGCGGAGATCGAAGCGATGATGGCAGCTTCACAGCCAGCCGCCGAACCGGCCGCCGCGCCTGGAGCGACGATGTCACAGGCGGAGATTGAAGCGATGATGGCAGCTTCACAGCCAGCCGCCGAACCGGCCGCCGCGTCGGGAGCAGCGATGTCACAGGCGGAGATTGAGGCGATGATGGCGGCTTCACAGCCAGCCGCGCCTGCGCCTGCTCCGGCCCCGGTTCCCGTACCGCCTGTGCAGAGCGCGCCTGTCTATGCCGCGCCGCAGGCTGTTTATCAGGCCGCTCAGGATCCGATGATGCTGCAGCTTTTAAACCAGATGCAGCAGTCCCAGATGCAGATGATGGAGCTTATGCAGAGCATGCGGGAGAACAACAAGGCAAAGGAGACAAAGAAGAGCTCAGAGCCTTCCCTGATCCGCCCGATGAGTTCCCCTGTGCTGGAGGACGAGGCAGGAGACGGACAGGAGAACCGAACCAATCAGGAGATGCTGATGAAGGTTCCGCTCGAAATCTCCGTGGAGATAGGACGCACCAAGAAGCTGGTAAAGGATATTCTGGAATTTACCCAGGGCTCGCTCGTTGTGCTTGACAAGATGGCGGGAGAGCAGGCTGACCTGTATGTAAACGGGGAATGTATTGCCAGAGGAGATATCGTAGTCGTAGAGGACAATTTCGGCATAAGAATTACGGAGATTGTAGCCAGGAACCTGATTCCGGAGTGCCTGTGATGGAGGACTTTACAGCTCTGACGGGAGCGCTTGTGGCAGTGGCATGCGTCTTGTTCCTGGCATGGTGGTGCAGCCGCCTCCTTGGGAGAAGCTGGGGGAGAGCGGCGTCGGGCGGCAATATTCGCGTCCTCGAACGCCTTCAGGTGGGAGCGGACAGGCAGCTTCTTCTCGTAAAAGTGCAGGAGCATTGTTTTCTTCTCGGAGTCAGTTCGGCCGGCATTGAGCTTCTGACCGAGATTGAGGGGGAGCTTAAGGAGAATACGCAGCCTGCGGGGATATTGGCAGAGCATGCGTTCGGAGATGTTCTGAAGAAATACGCTTTCTCCCATAAACAGAAGAAGGAGGAAGAAGATGAATGAACTTCTGACAGGCTTAAACGGCGGTAACGTGCCTGCCCTGGACGCGATTTTCACGCTGACCATGGTAGCGCTTTTGCCCTCGCTTGTGGTGATGATGACCTCTTTTACGCGGATCATCATTATTCTGGCCCTTACGAGGAATGCGATGGGCGTTCAGCAGACGCCGCCGAATATGGTCCTGACCGGGATCGCCCTGTTTCTGACACTGTACATCATGAATCCCGTGCTGGGACAGCTTCAGGAGAATGCCTATGAACCGTATGTGCGGGGCGAGATCACGCAGCAGGAGGCGGTAACAAGGCTCAGCGGCCCGATTAAGGAATTCATGCTGCGAAACACAGAGAAAAGCACGCTGGATCTGTTTGTCAGGCTGTCGGGAAGCGAGGTGGAGGAGAATGTGGAAGATTACCCTCTGACTGTCGTGACTCCTGCCTTTATGACTAATGAGCTGAAAAGAGGCTTTACGGCCGGTTTCCTCATTTACCTTCCGTTTCTTTTGATTGACGTAGTGGTTGCCACGACGCTGATGTCCATGGGTATGGTAATGCTGCCGCCGACGATGGTGTCCCTTCCCTTTAAGCTGCTGCTTTTTGTGACGGTAGACGGGTGGGAGCTTCTGTTTTCGAGCATTGTCCAGAGCTTCCGCTGACAAACGGGGTAAGGAAAACGATACGATTTTGCCGCTGTGGGGCCGGGGGCTTAAGCAGCAGGCAGAGAGGAGGCTGTAATGAGCAACTTAGAAGTATTGGATGTGATGTATCAGACGTTTCAGCTTGCGCTGAAGCTTGCGCTGCCTTTTCTGGTTGTGAGTATGGTTGTGGGCGTGCTGATTGCCATTTTTCAGGCCGCCACGCAGATTAATGAACAGACGCTGACCTTTGTGCCAAAGCTCTTGGCGATTATGGCGATGATGGGTTTTTTGGGGAGCACCATGCTGGTGATGCTGCAGGATTTTACCCGTGGGATTTTTTCCATGGTAGCCGGGGGATAGGATAGATGCTGTTTTTATTTTCCCTCATTGTGATGCGCATGAGCGGGGCGATAGCCCTGAACCCCATTTTCAGCCAGTCCGGTCTGCCCAGGACAGCAAGGGCGGCGTTTATTTTGGTTCTTTCGGTGATGCTTTATTTAAGCTTTCCGGACGCGGCGTCTGTCCGGCCGGACAGTCTGATACAGTATGGAGCCGCGCTTTTAATGGAGCTGTTTTTCGGCCTGACCCTGGGGTTTGCCATGGAGCTGTCGCTTATGACGGTGCGGTTTGGGACTTCGATTATGGATGCGGTCATGGGCTTAAATATGGCTCAGGTTTATGATCCAATCCACGGCAGCCAGATGACGATTACTGCGGGCCTTTATAATGCGTTTCTGGTACTGCTTTTTTTTGCTTCAAACGGGCATTTACGCCTGCTTGCCATTTATTTTAACTCTGCGCGGGCAGTTCCCTTTGGGACCGTTACCTTCCGGCCGGAGCTTGCCGCGGCTGTGCTGGACATGTTCCGCGAGGGGATTTTGCTTGGAATGCAGCTTGCGTTTCCGATTATCGCCATGGAGCTGCTTGCGGAGACTGCGGTGGGGATTCTGATGAGGATGATCCCCCAGATTAATGTGTTTTCGATCAATTTCCAGATGAAAATTATCGTGGGGCTTTTTATGCTTCTGTTCATGTTCAGCCCCATGTCAGATAAATTGTACGCGATCCTGAATGATATGTACCTGTCTATGGAAGGGCTGGCGATGCTGGTCAGGCCGGGGGCGTAAGAGGAACGGTCCGGATCGCGCCGGTTGCAGCAGAAAGGAAGTGGTGAGGGCTTGGCGGAGAGCAACGGTCAGGAAAAGACCGAACAGCCTACTGGTAAACGGCGGAGCGACGCGAGAAAAGAAGGTAATGTATTCCAGAGCCGGGATGTTATTACCGTCGTGATGCTGGTAGGGGTTTTCTGGGTTGCGCGTATTATGATGCCGCTCATTTACAGGACGCTTCGCGATTACATGAAGTGGGTGTTCGGCGGAATCGGCCAGATTTCGAGCTCCTTCCTGTCTTATAAGCTGTTTATGGCTACGGTGGTTGCCTTTGCAAAATGCGCCCTGCCGCTTTTACTGGTGGCCATGGTCTGCGGTATTATCGCAGGAGGCATACAGACGCGCTTTAATGTATCCTTTAAGGTAATAAGGCCCAAATTCAGCAAGCTGAACCCTTTAAAGGGTATTAAAAATATGTTTTCCTTAAAGAAGGCGGTTGAGCTGATCAAAAACCTGATTAAAATCAGCATACTTCTGGCCATTCTCTATAACATAATAAAGGGGGATCTGACGCCGGTTTCCAGGACGATCGATATGGTTCCCTTTAATTCGGCGATTTTCATGCTGAACCGGATATTCAATCTGATTCTCAAGGTGGCCCTGGCCTTTACTGTGGTTGCATTTTTTGATTACCTCTATCAGAGATGGACATATGAGAAAGAGCTGAAGATGACCAAGCAGGAGGTTAAGGACGAATACAAGCAGACCGAGGGAAATCCGGAGATCAAGGGCCGTATCCGCCGCCTGCAGAGACAGATGGCTATGAGCCGTATGATGCAGAAGGTTCCGCAGGCGGATGTGATTGTAAGAAACCCGACCCACTTTGCGGTTGCCCTCAAGTATGATCCGGATCAGAACCTTGCGCCTGTGGTCCTGGCCAAGGGCCAGGATAAGCTGGCGCTGCGTATCATAAAGGTGGGAGAGGAACACGGGGTATTTGTGATAGAGAACAGGCCCCTTGCCAGAGCATTATATGCTTCCTGTGAGCTGGACCGGGAGATACCCGCCGAATTTTACGGCGCGATAGCGGAACTTCTGGTTTATATATACAAGGCGACGAACAGGGAGGATATGTTCAATAAATTGTGACATATGGAGTAAGCAGAATGAAAAAGTTACTAAACTATTCAGTGGTACTATTTGTACTCACGATCGTGTTGCTGCTGATTATACCCATGCCTCCGGCATTGGTGGATGTGGCGATTATTTTGAATATATCCTTATCAATGATGATACTGGTGATAACCATGACCATCAGGGAGCCGCTGGAATTTGCGATATTCCCGTCCCTGCTTTTGATTACCACCCTGTTCCGGTTAGGGATTAACGTATCGACCACCAGAAACATCTTAAGCCGCGGCGGTTCCTCGGGGCATGTGATTAAGGCTTTCGGCGATTTCGTCCTGCAGGGAAATGTTGTGGTAGGTATTATCATCTTCCTGATCATTGTACTCATGCAGTTCATTGTTATCACCAAGGGCGCGGAGCGCGTGGCCGAGGTGGCCGCCAGGTTTAACTTAGACGCTATGCCCGGTAAGCAGATGGCGATCGACGCGGACTTAAGCTCCGGCCTGATTGACGAACAGCAGGCGAAGATACGGAGAGAAAAGATACAGAGAGAGGCTGACTTCTACGGTTCCATGGACGGCGCCACGAAGATCGTAAAGGGCGACTCGGTGATGTCTCTTATCACCACTGCCGTCAACCTGATCGGCGGAAGCATCATCGGAATCGTCCAGTCAGGAGATACGATCGGGAATGTATTAAACACGTATTCCATTGCGACCGTGGGCGACGGGCTGGTGGGCCAGATCCCGTCCCTGCTGATCTCCACGGCGACCGGCATGATCGTGACCAGGGCTGTCGCAGAGGGAAGCCTCAATGAGGATATTTCCAAACAGTTCCTGGCTCAGCCGCAGGCGATTATGGTCAGCGGCGCAGCGGTGGCGATCCTGACCGTGATACCGGGCATGCCAATCATCCAGATGGGGCTTGTATCGGTATCCCTGATCACAGGCGGTTATTTCCTTGGCAGACGGATCCAGGAAGAGCCGTCGCGGGCCTCACAGGCATTCTTTCAGGAGAGCGGCTCCGGCGCGGCCGGGGAAGAAGCTCCCGCAGAGAGCGCGCCGGAGACGGTTACAGAGGAGGAATACTTCAAGGATGTCAATAATGTTTACACACTTCTGTCGGTGGAGCCGGTGGAGATGGAGTTCGGCTACAGCCTGATTCCTCTTGCCGACGAATCCGTGGGAGGACGGCTGATAAGCCGTATCGTGATTTTCCGGAGGCAGTACGCGCAGGATATGGGATTTGTTATCCCGTCCATCCGCCTTCGCGACAGTTCGGGCTTGAGTATCAACCAATATTGTATTAAAATAAAGGGGGAGGAAGTTGCCCGCGGAGAGATCCTGATGGATTATTTCCTGGCCCTGGAGCCGGAGCATCTCGAGCGGGAGGTTGACGGTATTGAGACGATTGAGCCTGCCTACGGGATTCCCAGCCGGTGGATCCGGCCGGAGGACCGGGAAAAGGCGGAGCTTTACGGATATACGGTCATTGATCCCCTGTCCGTTATGGTAACGCATCTGTCGGAGGTAATCAAACAGCATGCCTATGAGCTGATTACAAGGCAGGAGGTCATCCACCTGATCGAGAATGTGAAAAAGTCAGCGCCTGAACTGGTGGAGGAGGCGTTCCCGCAGCTTGTTACCTACAGCCTGTTCCAGCGCATCCTGATAAGCCTTTTAAAAGAAGGCGTTCCGATCAAGGATCTGGAGACGATTATAGAGACGACGATCGAGGCCATTACGGAGACAGGACTTCCTGTGAAGGATATTGATGCGATCATTGAGAAGATCAGAAGTAACTTAAAGCGCACGATTACCCGTATGTACTGCGAGGATGGCAGTATGAAGGTGATCACGCTTGATTCGGAGCTGGAGAGGACCATGGTCGGCTCCCTGGCAAAGGGGGAGAACGGCTTCTACCTGGCGCTGAGCCCGGATGTGCTCCAGAGCCTGATACGCCAGCTTGCGGAGCAGCTTAAGAAGTTCAACGGCCTGACGCAGACGCCTGTGATCCTGACATCTCAGGTGATGCGGATGCATTTTTACCGTTTGATCGACCAGTTTTATCCGAATGTGAGGATACTTTCCTTCAATGAGATTTCAAACAATATCCAGATACAGTCAATAGGCAGCCTGAAGCTGGAATCACCAGGCTTTAGAGGGAATTGAGGCAAAGGGTGATGATAGATGCAGCAGTTGGATGAGTTAAAGGAAAAGACGAATGAAGAGCTGTTCGCCCTGTATCAGAGGGATCAGAGCCAGCCTGTCAAGCAGGAGCTGACCCTGCGGTACGTATATATCGTGCGGGCGATAGCGGTGCAGATGCACAACCTTTACTCCGGCATCATGCAGATGGAAGACATTATCAACGAAGGGGTCATTGCCATAATGAAGGGAATCGATCGGTATGACCCGGAAAAAGACAACAAATTTGAAACTTTTATATCAAGGCGCATCCGCGGCATGGTGATCGACCTGGTTCGGAAAAATGACTGGATGCCCAGAGATTACCACAGGCAGAACAAATCCATTGAGGCGGCGAGGCTTCATCTGTCAGAGACGCTGAGGCGCCAGCCCACGGACGAGGAGATCGCAAGGCATTTGCAGATGGATCTCAAAAAGTGCCAGAAGATCCAGCGGATGAGCGCTATGGTCAATGTGCTGTCCCTGGATATGATGACAGGCGACGACGATGAGCGCCAGCCGGTTCAGATCCCCAGCAGGGATATCGCCTCCCAGCCCGAACGGGCCTTTCTCCGGGAGGAAACGCTGAGGATCCTGACAGAGGCCATAGGAAGCCTAAAAGAAAAGGAACAGATGGTTATTTCGCTTTATTACGTGGAAGAACTGAATATGAGCCAGATTGCACAGGTGATGGAGGTCAGCGAACCAAGGATTTCCCAGATCCACAGCGGAGCGATCCGCAAGCTGAAGGCCTATATGAATACACATCTATAAGGGAGGAGACAGCGATGTATCAGGGATTTTATAATCTTGCGTCCGGTATGCTGACACAGAGCAGGAATCTGAACGTGATCAGTAATAATATGATTAATATACAGACCGCCGGATATAAGAGCGACAAGATGGTGAGCAGTACCTTTCAGGAGGAGATGCTCTACCGGACCGGAAGAACGAAAAAAGAGGATCCGACTCCTCTTGCAACCACGTCAAAGATCAAGACAGCGGAGAGAACCTATGTGAATTATACGCAGGGAGGCTTTGAGCAGACAGACGGGATCTATGATTTTGCCCTCGGCGGAAACGGCTTTTTCTGCATACAGACCGAGGCAGGGGAGCGCTATACGAGAAATGGCTCCTTTTCCGTGGATCAGGAGGGCTTTCTGGTTCTGGATCACTTCGGGCGGGTGCTTTCCACAGACAACCAGCCCATCCAGATTGACAATGAGAACTTTACGGTAGACGGCAGAGGCCATATCACGGTCACCATCACCACAGGGGGCGGCGACGAGGACAGCGAGGTGGAGACGGAGATAAGGGATTACGGCACGTTAAAGGTAGTGGATTTTGCGGATTACGATCAGCTCCACAAAGAGGATAACGGCCTGATTTCCACGGATCAGGCGCAGATTGTGCCCGGGGAAGGCCAGGCGGCGGCTCCCATTGTCTGGAAGGCGATTGAAAAATCGAATGTGGATATGGTTGAGGAGATGACATCCATGATGTCCTCCCAGAGGGCGCTGCAGAGCGCCGCGCAGGTTCTCAAGATGTATGATCAGATCATGAGCAGATCCGCGACGGATATCGGCAGGATAAGCTAGGGTTAAGGAGGAAGCCAAGATGGATATGTCATTTTACGTAGGCGCTCTGGGCGCTGCAAACTGCACCGAAAAGCTCAGCGTTATATCAAATAACCTGGCAAACGTGAATAACACGGGTTTTAAGCCAAAAACCACGGTATTTTCGGAGCTTATCAATTACAATTTAAATGATTCGCCGGACGCGGTGACCGAGCTGCAGGCCGGAGCGGGCATGAGGGTTGAGAGAACCTACACAGGCTTTGACGTGGCGCCTGTTGTCCAGACAGAGAGCGAGTATGACTATGCCATCATGCAGCCCAATGCGTTCTTCATGCTGCGGGATCCGCAGACAAACGAGATCACGTATACCCGCAACGGGCATTTCTACCGCGCGGAGATGGAGGATGGCTTTTATCTCATGACTGAGTCCGGAAAACTGGTGCTTGATCAGAACCAGGAGCCGCTGCAGTTAGAGGTAAAGGACGTGGAAAAGATGCAGGCCGAGATGGAGGAGGATTACGAGGAAGAGGTGGAGGAAGACGACGACGAGGACGACGAGGATGACGACAGCCCGAGAATAAGCCTTTATACTTTCCGGAATCCGAGCCGGCTGATGAGCGTGGGGGACAACGAATATGTGCCGATGGACGAGGGAATGGAGGCAACGCTGGTGGAAAAGCCCATCCTGGCATCCAGGGCCCTGGAGGCATCCGGCACGGACGTTGCTAAGGAATATGTCCGTCTGATTGAGTGCCAGCGCGCCTTTTCTTACGCGCTGAAGATGGTACAGACCTCAGACGAGATCACAAACACCATCAATAACTTAAGAGGCTGATGGTAGAAAGACGAGGAGCAGATAAGATATGAAACTCAGGAGTTATGACGACATGAACCTTCAGGAGCTGGATGTGATGAGGGAAATTGGCAGTATCGGAACCAGTCATGCTGCCACATCATTATCCAAGATGCTTCAGAAAGAGATACGGATCACCATTCCCCAGGTCAATATTTTAGGCTATGAGGAGGCTGTGGACAGGATTGGGGATATGGAGCAGATCGTTGCCGCCACTCTGGTAAAGATGTCGGGAGATGTGGATGGGCTGATGCTTTTCCTGTTCAATCTCGATTTTGCCAATACGGTCCTTGAGAAGATGATTGGGGAAAGCTATAAGGGCTTTGAGGAAATGGATGAGCTCGCCAGATCAGCCCTGACCGAGATCGGTAATATTATCATCTGCTCCTATATCAACGCCTTTTCACAGCTTGTGAACGTAGATATTGAGCTGTCCGTACCCAGCGCGACGATGAACATGCTGGGGGCGATTCTGACCGTGCCCATCGCAGAGTACGGATATGAAACTGACAAGCTGATGTACTGTAATGCAGATTTTGTCATGGACGGGAAGCAGCTTTCAGACTGGCTTCTCATGCTCCCTGACATCCGTTCTCTGAACGATATTCTGGATAAATTAGGAGTCTCATAGTGATGCAAAAGGAATTAAAAGTAGGAATTGGAGATATGAAGTTGAGCAGGGGAGAGGGGCGCATCATCACGTACGCTTTGGGGTCCTGCATCGGAATATCGTTTTATGACCCGGCTATCCGGCTGGGAGCCCTGCTGCATATAATGCTGCCTGCAAGGTTTAATGCATCGGATCCGAATGTTTTTAAATATGCGGATTCAGGAATTCATGAGACGGTACGCAAGATGTCCGCCTTCGGGATGGTAAAATCCAGGACGGTGGTAAAGATAGCCGGCGGTGCAAAGATGTTCGAGATCAGCGGAAATTCCGATTTCGGAAATATTGGACAAAGAAACACAGTCAGCGTAAAAAAGGTACTGATGGAGGAGGGCCTCCGTATTTCCGGAGAGGATACCGGAGCATCCTATGCCAGGACGATGTATATTGATCTGGCGACAGGCGATGTGGGGGTCCGCACCTTTGGAAGGCCGGAGAGGCATTTGTAGAGAGGGGAGAAAACGATGGCGAAGAAAGATAAGAACAAAGAAGGTATCCTTCTGGAGTCCGGTACGAATGAGATTGAGGTCATGAAATTCCGGGTTCTGGGAGAATTCTACGGAATCAATGTAGCAAAGGTACAGGAGATTATCATGAGCGAGAAGGTAAAGCCCATGCCGCACGCCAACCCGGCGGTAGAGGGTATCTTTAAGCCCAGGGATACGCTCATCACTGTGATTAATTTAGCCTACTACCTGTCCGGCGAGCGGATTGAGAACGGCCCCAGGGATCTGTTTATCGTGACAAACTTCAACCGCATGACCGTGGCGTTCCGCGTGCAGAGCATTGAGGGAATCAGCCGCATCTCCTGGAAAGACATCCAGAAGCCGGATAAGACGATTTCCAACGGAGACGAGAGCGTAGCCACAGGAATCGCCCAGTGCGAGGATCAGCTCGTAACGATTCTGGATTTTGAAAAGATCGTAGCGGAGATTGCGCCGGAAACCACGATCCAGATGTCTGAGATCGAAGAGCTGGGCGACCGCCCGTTATGCGACTGCCCGATCGTGATCGCAGAGGATTCTATCCTGCTGCGCAGAATGATCGATGATTCCCTTGAGAGAGCCGGTTTTACCAACCTGCGCGATTTCACAAACGGGCAGGAGGCCTGGGATTATCTTTCTTCCATCAAGGACGCTCCGAACCTCTACGATGAGGTGAATCTGGTCATCACAGATATTGAGATGCCTGAGATGGACGGACACCGTCTGACCAAGCTCATCAAGACCGACCCAAGGCTTAAAAAGATTCCGGTTGTCATTTTCTCATCCCTGATTGACGAGCAGATGCGCAAAAAAGGAAAAGAGCTGGGCGCGGACGAACAGCTCACGAAACCGGAGATCGGCCATCTCGTGATGATTCTGGATGAGCTGCTGGCAAAATTTATACAGAACAAGCCGGAAGAGTAAGGCGGTTCAGAGTAAAAACAGCGTGTTGGAGAGCCCGGCGAAGGCGCCGGACAAAGGGCTCATGTCAGAGCAGAGAAGGAGAGGGGAGAATGCACATGAAAAACAGAAAAAAAACCGGTAAAAGACGTCTGCTTTCTGCCGCCCTCTGCCTGGCGGCTTTGACTGCAGCCGCAGGCCCTTTTGCTGCTTATGGCGGCGACTGGGATATGTCTGAGGACGGGAAGCACTGGATGTATATGTACGCCCCGGACGAACCGGCTGAGGATAAATGGGTTGAAGTTGACGGAAAGGAATACTACTTTGATTCCAAGGGCTATATGAAAACCGGATGGTATAAAGATAAGGACGACGGAAACAAATATTATCTGGGAGACGACGGCGCCAAACGCTACAATTCCTTTACGCATGACGGCCATTTTGTGGGCTCGGACGGCGTGATCCTGGAGAAGTATGACGACTGGCGCAAGGATATGAAAAAGCAGCTCAATTCCTATTTAAAGAGCAAAGAATTTAAACAGGCGGACGCATCGCAGCGCCCGGGTTTTGTGATTGCAGACTTAAACGGCGACGGTTACAAGGATCTGGCGGTCGTGGATCGCGCCTCCGCGCCCCGCCGTATGCTGTATATCGGCATATGGGACAGGGATGAGGCAGAGCTCGTTCCCGCCGCCCTGGCGGATGCGGAGGGAACAGAGGCCACATGGCTGGCACGCAATGCTGAGACAGAGACGACCTGGCTGGTATCGGATTACGGCAACGGCTGGGATAAAGACTATTTTCTCCTGGACGACGGGGGGCTTTTCTTTGATAATGTCTGGCACTTTACGACAAGACAGGACGACTGGGATACGCCTCTGTTCTATATCAACGGCAGCGAAAGCAGCCGCGAGGAATGGGACGAGGGGCTTGCAGAAGCCGCGGCGGACGCCGGAAGCCCGCTCCCGAATCCGGTTATATTCCTTACAGAGGACAATATTAATCAGACGGTTGATATGTTTCCCAGCGAGGCGGAGCTGCTTCTATGGGAATCATAACAGAGAACAGTATCAAACAAAGGAAGACTCGGAGGTAATGCTTTGGCTACGATTATCACTGTAACAAATCAGAAGGGCGGCGTCGGGAAAACGACCACTTCAGCGGCACTGGCCGCAGGGATCGCTTTAGCCGGCGGGCGTATATTATGTATTGATTTAGATCCGCAGGGTAACTTAGGCTTTTGCCTGGGCGCGGAGCTGTCAAATGGTCCTACGGTTTTGGACGCTCTTAAGGGACGGATGTCCGCACGGCAGGCAATCCATAAAACAGAAATCTGTGATATTCTCCCCTCTGACATCACCTTAAGCAGCGGGGGCCTGGAGCAGGTCGCGACAAAACACAGAGAATATATCCTGAGGGACGCGCTCGCCCCTGTTATCGGGGAATATGATTATGTGGTCATCGATACTCCTCCGGCCCTGAATCTTCTGACTGTAAATGCCTACGCTGTATCCGATTTCCTCATCATCCCCATGGCCTCCGACATCCTGAGCCTGGTCGGGCTCTCCCAGCTTAAGGAAACCATTGAATCGGTCCGCGACTCTTTAAACCCAAGGCTGAATGTACTGGGAATCCTGTTAAACCGTTTTAACAAGCGTACCCTGCTTTCCAGGGATGTCTTAGAGATGGCGCAGCAGCTCGCCGATCAGATTGGGACAAAGGTCTTTGAAACCAAGATCCGGACCGGAGTGGCAGTCGCCGAAGCGCCTGCGCATGGAGAAAGTATCTTTGAATACAATCCCCGTTCCGCCGCCGTACAGGATTACAGGGAATTTTTGGAAGAAATAGCAGATACGATTCACTTAAAGGAGGTGTTGGGAGATGGCCAGGAAAACGAATAAAACCTCGCATGTGCTCAATCTGATTACCAACGGCGCTCCGGCGGAGCCGGAAACAAAAGCAGCGGAAGACGCAGAGGCCGGGAATCCGGAGACAGATGGCGGCCTGAACGCGCCGGCGGAGAACGCCGGGGAATCCGGCGCAGCGCCGGCTGGAGCGCTGTCACAGGCCGGAGGCGAGGCTGCTCCCGGATCCGCCCCGGCAGCGTCGGTTTCTGCCCAGACAGCGTCCCCGGGAGCAGGCGCGGCCGCTCCGGCAGCGCCGCAGGCGGGAACCGACAAAAAAGTGATAGTAGTCGATGACAGCGACAGCGATAAGATATCGGAAGAGATCAAAGGACGCCTTGAGGAACATCTGGAGCAGACCTTGCTGCAGGCGGCGGAAGAAGAGGCAAAAAGTGAACCGGAAGCACCGGAGGCGGAGCGGCTGGAGAGCGAAGGCGCTGTGGAAAGCGGGAACCAGCCGGAGAGCGACAGCGCTGTGGAAAGCGGAAGCCAGCCGGAGAGCAGCGTCGCTGTAGGAGAGGAAGGGCAGGCTGAGAGCCGCTTATCAGAGCCGGCTGATGATGTGTCAGACTCCGAATCCGAACAGGATATATCGGAACAGGAGACGGAACCGGCCGCAGCGGAGCCGGCTGTTCCGGCAGAAGAGGCGGCTGAAACAGAACCGCCCCAGGAGGAGATTTTGCAGGAAGGCGGCGCGCCGGATGAGAGCGCAGAGGCTTTGGAGGAGTCCGCGTCCGAAACGGATAGCGCCGTCAGCGCTGGCCCCTCACCTGTGCAGGAGCAGACGCCTGCGTCCGGAGATATGAGTCCGGTTCAGGAAAAAGAATACCAGATATTAAACGTGGTGGAGAAGGTGCTGGGAAGGACAAATCTGAAAGATCAGATGGAAAAGTACGATGTATGCACCTGCAGCAGATGCTGCGCGGATGTCATAGCATTATGCCTGACCTGCCTGCCGCCCAAATACGTGGTGGTGGACAGCAGCCCGACTGCTCCTATCATCGGATACTATGAAAGCAGAAACCGGGCCAGGATCATTACGGAAATTGTGAAAGCATGTATGCTTGTGAAGGAAAAACCGCGGCATAAAGAATATGAGATCACAGGGGATGTGCTGCGGTGAGCAGGGGGTATGCAGACAAAAAAACGCAGGGATGATTTGGTACCTGCGCTTTTTTGTCGCTGTTGGCGGGGGTAAGGGGTGTGGGTGCAGGTTGCTCCCCGCTGTTCAGGATACATACCGCCGGATTGCGGAATTCGGAATAAAACCTGGCCGCGTCACAGAAATTTAACTCCGCCAGATTATTTTCCTGAAAAAATCGCCGATAGATATAGTATAGAAGAATAAGGCTTCATCATGGATATGAAAATGCAGAGCCTGTATTACAGAGAAGATAGATATAGGAAAGGAGAATGACAGATGGCAAGTGTATCAGGAGCAAGCGGCCTTGGCAATACCAGCCTGAGAGGATTTGGCGGTATGGCGACCGGCATTGATCGTGACTCTATCATTGAGCAGATGACGTTAGGAACCACCACGAAGATAACAAATAAAAAGAATGATATTACCAGTCTGCAGTGGAAGCAGGAGGCATATCGGAACGTTATTGACAAGATTATAAATATGGAGGACAATTATTTTTCATACTCCTCCACTACGAGCCTGATTGATCCCAGCTTTTTTTCCAAAAATCAGGTTACAGCACTGGGCGATTCGAGTGTGACAAAGTATATCACTGCCACAGGCAATTCCCAGATGCTGGATTACATCTCTATACGGGGCGTGAAGCAGACGGCTTCTTCGGCCTACATGAGATCCGCCGAAAAGGAAACTTCTAACATCAGCTTTGGAAAAGTAAACGATACGACGGGACTTGATACGGAGGGAACCTGCAGAACATCCAATCTGGCGGGAACCAGTCTCCAGTTCGGAATCTGGACAGATGTAGACGGTGGAAAATTTGTAAATTCAGCCAGCTTTACATTCCCCACTTCTTATAAGGTTGAGAAAAAGGATCAGGACGGGAAGGTCATCGGGGAAGAGACCGTAACGATTGATTATACCACAGCCGATTTGTCAACGGCAGAAGGCAGAAAAAAGCTGGAGGATCAGCTGAACGAAGCTCTGCAGCAGTCCGACACAAAACTGGAAGGTACGAAAACTTTTCTGAAAGATGTCGTGAAATTTAAGATTGATGATAGTGGGAACTTTCAGCTTGAAGCAGGCGATAAATCTGCGGGGGGAGAACTGCGGGTAAAAGGATTTTCTTCCGCCATGTCCGCTCTGGGCTTTAATGCAAAGAAGGATGGGACGACGGCGCTGGATACCAGCAAGGGAGTTTCTTTCGCAGACTTTAATTCCCATGTTGACAAGACTCTGGAAGAAAGCTCTGTCAAAAAACAGAGTTTGGAAGAGTACATGACGGGGAAGAAGGTAAGCGTCACATTTGGAGGCCAGACAAAGCAGATTGAGCTGATTACCGCAAAAGAGGCAGAGGCAGGCGTAAAGAGCGTAGAACAGCTTGTTGAGAATATTAATAAACGCCTTGAGGATGCATTTGGTAAGAATAATGTAGTGGCGTCGAGCGAGAACGGAGAACTGACTTTTAAACTGGGCGACAATGCGTCGGAGAAGACAACTCTGACCGTGAGCAGCAGTTCAAAGGAAATGAGAAATTTGCTTGGCCTGGAAAACATGTCCAATAAGATCGATTTGGACTCCAGTATATTGTCAAACTGGGAAAAGCTTGGATTTGATAAAAACATTAAGGATGAGGCCAGCCGCAGGGAAGCCCTGAAGGACGGTTTGCTGATTAATGGAGTGAAGATTGACATTAACGCAGATACGACAGTTAATCAGATGATGAACGCCATCAACTCCAGTAAGGCAGGCGTAAAAGCAACTTATATGAGCGCAACGAATCAGTTTACCCTGTTAGCTTCGGAAACCGGAAAAGGAAGAGAAATATCCACATCTGCCGACGCTGGCGCAGATGCGGCGACACAGGCGGCGGCGAATGCGGCAACGATAATCTTTGGCGGTACGGCAGACAAAGGCTTCAAAGCAGAGGATGGAAAAAATGCGGAGATAGCTGTCAGCTACGGAAACGGTGAGCCCACGATCGTTGAGAGCACAACAAATACGATAAATTTAGAAGGATTGAAGATAACGGTAAGCGGTGAGTTCGGCTATGACAAGGCGATTGATAAATATGACTCCAGCAAGGCGATCACTTTCAACGCCAAGGCGGATGCGGACGGTGCTGCGGAGCGCGTGAAGAAGTTTATTGATGAGTACAATGCCCTTGCAGGCGCAGTGAATTCAGAGATGACCACCCGTCCGGACAAAGATTACGGTCCTCTGACCGACGAGCAGAAGGATGAGATGAGCGAAACCTCCATTGAAAACTGGGAGAAGAAAGCGAAGCAGGGCCTGTTATTTGGTGACAGCAATCTCCGCGGACTGAGCGACAGTATCCAGAGTATGATCGTCAATATGAAGAAGAATGGCGTGGATCTGAAAGCCCTTCAGGAGATTGGGATCAGCATTTCCGACGATATTTACAGCGGCGGTACACTTACATTTGATGAGACAAAATTTAAGGATGCCATGAAGAATGATCCGGATAAGGTTGCGTCTGTTATCTGCGGCAATGGCGATGGAAAGACTGGTGTGATTGGAACAGTTAATAATGTCCTGAGTAATTATGCAACCAGATTTTCTTATAAGCACGGCGGCTCGAATGGCAGCTTAGTCGAAGTGGCAGGAACTGAAAAATTGTCCCGCAGCCTTACCAATAACCAGATTTATAAACAGCTTGAACAGATGCAGCAGGATTTAGAGACGCTTAAAAAGAGACTTTCCACAGAGCAGGATCGCTATATCAGCCAGTTTTCATCGATGGAAACCCTGATCAGCCAGATGAATTCCCAGTCCAGTGCTCTTTCCAGCTTAACCGGATCGATGTAAAGCTATATTTTTATAATGTAGGAGGAGTATCATGCCTGGATACCAGAAGTATAAAGAACAAAGTATCTATTCTATGAGCAATTTAGAATTGTTGCTTTTGCTTTATGACGAGGCAATCAGCCGCCTCTCCAAAGCCGAGATAGCGTTGGGGGATAAGGATTATGCGATATTTGAGGATTGCCTGCGGCGTACTACCAGGATTGTCCGTTATTTGATTGATATATTGGATATGCGCCAGCCTCTGGCACAGGATTTGTGGGATATTTATACGTATCTGATTTATGATGTGAGTTTGATTAAGTCTGGTCGCGAGCGCCGTAAGGATGAGATTGGGCGTATCAGTCATATCCTGTCTGAGCTGCGAGATGCGTTTGAACAGGCAGGGCGTAAGGTTTCGGATTCCCACTATGTGCAAAGGAAGAGCGTTCAGGGGTAGGAGGGAGATATGAAGCTTGATCTGGAACGAATAATGATTCTTCTCCAGAGACGCTATCGTTCCCTTCAGGAGATAGGAAAGCTGACGTCTGAGATTCAGAATGCCGTATCCAGGAGAGACGAGGTTTCGGCCTCGCTTCTCCTGGATATGCGTGCAGAAGAGATAGAAAATATGGAGAGATGCCAGCAGGAAATCTGGCTTATGGCAGAAAAGGGCCAGGAAGAGGCCGGTATGGTGCGTCAGTTGATGACGTCTGATCCCGCTGCCGCCCGTCCTCCAGGAAGCTTTGAGGAGCAGAAGATTTACGAAATCCGCCGTAAAAGCAGGACGCTCCTTAGGGAAATCCAGGAAAGGGATCGGATGCTAAACCGCAGGGTGGGCGGCGATAAGTCTTTCTACGGAAAGACAGATAGATAACCATATTTCAGATATGGAAGGGATGCGTGGCTGAGATATGGCCTATTAAAATGAAAGGAGGAATCATTTATGGCAATTAGTGGAATCGGCAGTTACAATTATCAGTATGCGAGTTCTCTTAACCAGATGCGCTGGCTGGAGTATTCAAAGAACAGCGCGAGCGCGGCTGAAGAGGCAAAGAAAAAGCTTGAATCCGGTTCGTCGAGTTCCAGTACGAGCAGTGTGAAGTCATCGTATTCGAGTACAGAGAGTTTTCTGAGAGATTATCAGTCAGAGCTCACAGCACTTGAGTCCGCGGCGTCAAAGCTGATCTATGGAAACAGTAAGAACGTTTTCACGGATTTCAAGGCAGCTTCGACGAACGAGGATGTGGCTTCGGTAAAAGGCAACTGGCGTCTGAATGGAAACACGGATATCACGTTAAACGTGACGTCCTTAGCGCAGGCGCAGAAGAACGAAAGCGCAGCCCACTATTCCCAGGAAAAGGTTGAAGCAGGCGCGGACATGGAGTTTAAGATTACCGGGGCTTCCGGTATGAGTGCGGAGATTTCGATCAGCAGCACAAACAAGGACGGCTCTGCAAGGACCTACAATGACATGTATCAGGATGCGGCAAAAGCGATCAATGCCAACTCGCATCTCGGCGTGAGAGCGACGGTATCCAATGTGGAGGGCAAGGTTTCTTTGGTTCTTACCGCAAAGGATACAGGGGAGTCCAAGGGCTTCACGGTTGAGGGCAAGACAGGCGCGGCGGCAGGCATTGAGAATGCATCCGTGGCGGCGCAGGACGCTGTATATTCAGTGACAGAGAATGGCTATACCCAGGAGTACCGCTCATCGACGAATGATATCACTCTGGATTACGGCAGGATCGACGCAAAGCTCAAAGCAACCGGAGAGACGAATGTTTACACCGGTGTGGACGAGGATGACGTTGTCGCTGCTGTAAAGGATCTGGTTGATAAGTACAATTCCGTTACCTCCATGCTTTCTGCCAACGCTGGCAGGGGTTCAGGCGCGGCGTCCCATCTGGCATCGTTCCAGCGCGGGATGGCGGACAAAAAGACCCTCGCTGCAATTGGTATTAATTTTGACGAGTATGGCAAGATGCACGTTGATGAGGACAAATTAAAGGAATCTCTTGAAAATGATTATAACTGGACCAGAGATATGATCGGCGGACAGTTTGGGATTGCCCAGAAGGCGGCTACCAGAGCGGACAGCGCGCTGTCGGACTCGGTACAGAGCATCGTAGACAAGGATTTGTCCAATGGCCAGGGGTCAGGCTCCGATTCTGATTCCGTGACATCGGCTGTAACCAAAGGCATCGGTTCTTCAAGCTTCCAGTATTTCTCTTCATTTGCAAGAGGCGGGGCGTTTAACCTGAGCAATTACTATGCAGTTGGCATGCTTCTTAATACATTGGCATAACATTATATTCCTGCGGGCGGCCGGGCAGGCAGGCTTGTCCGTATAAGCGGATATTAGCCTGTAGGGATAGAGCTGTATACGATTGTGTACAGCTCTATCCCTTATCCGGAAGGAGCAAGGATGATATAAGCGCTTGCGCTTGATGTGGGTGAGAAAATGAATCAATTAATATTTGAAGGGCGCTTTCTGGTTAATATGGCCGGCTCGATTATCCGTCAGGATGCATTAAGCCCGATTCGCGGCGGATTAAATTGGGAGAAGATATACCGCAATGCAGATTACCACAGGCTGGCCAATATGGTGTATATCGGGCTTCTGGGGAAGAACGAGCATGTGCCCGCGCGATGGCGGGAGCGCTTTTTTGAGCGCTACCAGGAAAGCCTGTTGTTTGGTGAGATATGCAGCGACGCAGAAAAAGAGATACTGACTCTTTTAGAGATGAAGGAGATTTCCTGTATCATTCTGGCCTCTACGGCCGTCAGAGATTTGTATCAGGTACCGGAGATGGCGTCGAACAGTCCCCTTATCCTCTATATGGATATGGAGAGCTATATTTTTACAAAGGGCTATTTAGTGGATCTCGGATATGAGACGGATCGGGTTTATTCAGGCTGCGGAGAACGGCTGAAACGTGTGTCTGGCTTTACGATAGAGATTTACCACGATCTGCCATTCATCACCAGCTTATATAAGAAGACGATGCTTTATCTTCTGGAGCGGGCGACTCTTCAAAAATCGTATCAGTATATCAGAGGAATGTCAGCCTCCGATCGTTTTGTGTTCCGAATGGCGCAGGCAGTGTACCATTATGTGACAGATGAACTGCTGATACGGGAGATTCTGGATTTATATCTCTACCACAGGGCGTGGGCCGAACAGTTAAATCAGGATTTCATAAAGCATATGCTGATTGAGCTTCAGATTGATCAACTGGCGGCAAAGCTCCTGTCTATTGGTTATATGTGGTTTGGGGATAAAGGAAGCAGACAGATATTCGGTCCCCGGGATGATATGTCCGTATATGATGTGCTGGAGAACAGGATACTCAGCCGCGGCGCGCTCAACAAGGAATCTGATACCCAGGCCCTTGAGCTCACCCGCCAGATACAGCGTGAGGAGGAGCGGGAGAGGCGTGCTGAAAAGCTGCAGCGCATAAAAATGGAATTTGAAAAGCGCGTGGAACGTTTCAAAAAGAAGATGAGCTGGATCTTTCCGGAGCTCTCCTATATGCGCTCCATGTATCCATGGCTGGAGAAGGCCCCCATACTGCTTCCGGTAAGCTGGCTGATACGCGGAACAAGGCTGATCAGCGGGATGATAAAAATGAGGAAATAGGCGCTGGGGGAGATGGTTAAGCGCGCATGAACAGGAAAAAAGATATCAGGACAGCGGCATCATTGCGCATCCTGATATCTTTTTTTATCATCATATTATTAGCCATCGAAGAGAGGCTATTCGCTTTGGGCTGACATAGACGCATCCGTGTTCTGAGTATGTCTGGCCATGGCAGCCTGAAAGGAACGGACAGAACTGCTTGCAGGAGAAATGGCGCTTTTATTCGCCAGCTCGGCCTGTGACAGCTCTTCCCGTATAATAGAAATCTGTTTAGGAGCATCGATCGCAATGCGGATTCCGTCTGAGGCACACTCAAGTATCGTAATTCTAATATCATTACCAATCAAAATACTCTCATTCTTTTTACGTCGTAGAACCAGCATCTGTGTCACCTCTGTTTTCAGAATCTGCATTTACAAAAGAACCGAGCCTGTGCTGAAAGCCATAATGAGAGCCTTCCAGTATCACCTGCATACCTGTGCGCGTGCCAGGGTTGATAACCAGGGGACATTTTAAATTGACCGTGTTGTCAAGGTAATCCTCTTTCATCACACAGATGACATAATAGGAAAGATCTCCGCTGTCCTGAGCTGACAGGATAGAAAGCTCCTCAGGCTTAAGACAGGGCTGGTAATCCGGATAAAAGGACATAGGGTTCATAGTTACAAAAGAGATATCCGGATTCTCTGTGGACTGCATCAGTATAACAGACTCATCCCCATCTTCAAGATAGAGTGGAAGGTAATAGCGCAGCTCGGGAAAACCAAACAGGCCGTCCGCAAAGAATACCAGATCCTCCTTCTCATATTCTACTTCACCGTAATAATCAGTATGAATAGTCATATAAAACGCTCCTAAATCGAACAATTCAAGTTACTGCCCAATGGCTGGCCCCAATCGGGAGGTACATAGTTAAATCCGCCGATATACTCGAAATTAACCTGCGGGAGCTGTGTCACAATCGTCATAACCATAGCAGGCACATACGAAAGCTCGCCCTTTGCCACGCGCAATTCAAAAGCGCCTCTCTGAGCGGTGTATGCGGCCTGGGACTGAGTGTCAAGCGGCATGGATACAGCGTCCACATCAGAAAAGGATACCTCTGTCTGGGCGGCTCCGGACGGTATCGGCAGTTCTGCCGCCTGCTCCGCTGCCGGAACAGATGAAATCCGGCGGCTGTATGCCGCCTGCTGGCGGACAGCCGCGCCCTGTGCGGAAGAATGTGAAGAAGCCTTCGGAAGATCCACTGGCTCCGGAACAGCCGGAGACGTATGCTGCCTGGCGGAAAAGGTTCTGTTTACACGGCTCATAAAATTCATATCAACGGATGCGCCGCCTGTGGTCTGATGCTGGAACGCATTATGCCGGGCTATCACCTTTCGGCGTTCAACATCGACCATATTGGAAGGGATCAGCCGTGCATTCTGAGAAAAACGAATGATCTCAATTGGAGTAGTCGTAGCTCTGATAAGCTGACCCATAGAAACACCTCCTTAATTGTAATATAGTAGTACAGACTATCGGATGAAATCAAACAGCGAGGACTGCATCATCCTGGAGCCGAGCTGTAAGCAGGCGGAATAGGAATACTGCTCAGAAAACATATCCATGATCGCCTCATAGGGATCGGCGCCGAGTTTATCCTTGTACTGCGCTTCAAGGGACTGATGCTGTTTTTTCAGCTTTGATTCCATATCCTCCAGAAGAGAATACTTGTTGCCCAGATCACTGTATACGATACCGATCCGTGTATGGGTATCGGACATTGTATTGATCAACGCGTTCATGCCGTTGGAAAAAGTTCCGGCATCGCCGCCATTCATACGATCATCGCATCGTAAAATACCTTCCGCGAGGAGACCGATAGGGGATTCCTTAAGCTGATCAAAAACCTTCTGCTTCATATCAGCCGGGTTAGCGCCCTTCATACCGGCAACAACGGCATCAGAGCTTAATCCTGCAAGAACATTCATACCGCCTGTATACGTGTCCATCAGAGTATTTCGGTCAGAGATAAGTCCATAACCTATATCAACACGGCCCTGCTCCTGCATTGCGTTAATAATTTTGTCAAGATCTCCGGCCGTACCCTCATTCATCTCCAGCTTATCACCATTCAGTGTCCAGGTAAGCTTCATCGTTTCAACTGTAGTAGTTCCCGGAAACGTATGGTTATAAGTTAATGTAACGGACTGATTCGTCTCAATCGATAACTCGAACGGAGTCGTAGTTACATCACAGCCGCCGAAAACATAGTAATCCCGGTACTGGGAATTCAGTTCATTCACCATGAACTGCGCTCTCTGGACAAAATCCTCCCGGACCGTCGCTACCGTATGCTCGCCGTTATTACTGTCAGAAGTAATATAGACGACTTTCTTCTGAGCCTCTGCTAACTGGTTTTGTATCGCATAGGCCCCGCCTTCCTGTTCCTCCAGACGTTTTTCCAGATCCGAGATCAGTTCCAGCTTACTCTCAACATCCTGATACTGGTTATCGAGCTTTTTCCCCTGATAATAAGCTAAGGGGTTTTCGGCCGCGTTTTCATATGCCTTTCCGCTGGATACCCGGTTCATGGCCTTGTTCAGCCTGCCATGCACATCATTCACGCCGGTGGTATACTTTCTGTTCATCGCCGTATTGGTCACACGATTTGTTACACGCATATTATCCTACCTCCAATCCTTCGTTATCTGCCTACAAGTCCGGTGTTGTTGATCAGCGTATTCAGGGCCTCATCCAATGCGGTCATAAGCCGGGAGGCTGCATTATAAGCAGATAAGTAGGTCATCATATTGGAAGCCTCCTCATCCAGGCTCACGCCGGACACAGAATCTCTCGAATCCTGAAGGCCGTTTAAAACAGTAACGTTCGTCTTAAGCGCAGTCTGGTTGGCCAGGGAATCATTTGCCAAAACCGTGGAAACGTTCGTCATATAATCGGAAAAGGTTTTATCGCCCAAATCCGGCAGGGCAACGCCAAGATTAGCAAAAATACCCTGTATATCCCTGTTGCCGTCAAAACGTGTCTTCATCGCCTCAAGCATATTCAGGGCAGTGTCTGTAGAACCGGCCGGTTTGGTGAGTGAAGTATTTCCGAAATGAACCGTGCCGCTGTACCAGTCCGTGTTGACTGTGATATTGGCGGCAGTGATGGCAGATCCATCTCTCGAGCTTAATAAATCAGCCTGCAGACCGCCATTGCCATCTTTATTTATTGTATTGATTACAGTTGCAAAGGTATTTGCGAGCATATTCAGTTTTTCAGTATAATATTGATAGCATTCCACACTTTTATGAGCCGGGCCGTCTTTCGTCGCTGCCAGCATGTCAATACTGGACTGGATAGAGCCGCCTTCCAGATAATTGTGCGCATTCGTGGGATTCGCATTATCGCCGGATGATATGGTGACAGGCGTTTTGTTCGCAGCATTGTATGCAGCCCATCCGGTGAAGGTCATGGAGGCGCCTTCCGGATTCTCACGTGTGCCGTTTACCGTTGCTTCCGCATAATTCTTACCCTGACCGCCCTCTGTGCCGTTTACGAGGATAAGGCTGTTCGTGTTGCCGTCCTGATCTTTATAAGACATCGTAATTCTCAGATCATCCGGCCATTCCTTTTTGCCAATCACTTTGCCGTTCTGATCGTATTCGTACATCTTATCACGGGTGGAACCGTCCGGCGCGGTATATGTCCCGCTGTGATCGTCATCCTTATAATACGTGACCTCAATCGGAATATAGCTGGATAACTCGTCGATCATCCGGTTCCTCTCGTCCAACAGCTCGAGGCTTGGCTGGCCGACGATCTGATTCCTCTTGATCTGGACGTTCAGATCACCGATATTGCGCAGGAGATCATTCACCTTCTCTACTGCGCCCTGCTCGCTGGTTCCCTCGCCCTTGAGCCGGTCAAATTCATCCTGCTTTGCCTCTGTAATCTTGTTGGCAGAATCATTCAGCAGGTTGGTCAAAGCCTGCATACGGGAGCGCAGCTCGCTCTCGAACACGGCGTCGTTTGCATTTGCTAAATCCTGTATATTGCTCAGGACGGACTGAATATTGTCAAACGCCTTCTGGATACCTGAAATACTTGACTCATCCAATATCCTGGATAAGGAATCCAGCGCTGTCTGCACGCCGTCCGTATAGCTGGACTTCGTCATCTGCATGCGGTACTGGGCATCCAGATAAGGGTCGCGAATCTGGGAAACACAGTTCATCTGTGTGCCGAATCCCACGTTGAATGTGGGATTGCTCATATATTTGGAAATCGGGTTCGTATAATTTAAACTGGAAGTCTCCAACTGCTGGCGCGTATAGCCAACCGTATTCATATTTGCCAGGTTCTGGCCGGTGATGTCCAGACGCTTCTGATTCGCCTGCAGGGCGGAAAGCGCGGTGGAAAAACCGGCGAAAGTAGCTCTTAACATAGATATATCCTCCAAAATTCAGGTTACAGGTAACAGGTCAGCATCACGGCAAAGACGCGAAGATTAGCCATACGCATCATGCAGATGGGGCTGCGGAGAGCCTGCCAAAGCCTCCTCCAGCTCCTTTAGCCGCAGCCGGAGAATCCGATCTGCGGAATCCTTTGAATCAGTGAGCCGCCTAAGCTGTGAATTCATCTTATCAAACAGAGGGGACAGAAGCTCCTTCTGCCCGCCGTCAGCCCTCTCGAGAATCTGACGGAATGTAAGCCCCTGCCATCCCAGCGCGCCGGCCTGCTTCATGCGGAGCTGCTCAAGGCCGCGCAGTTTCAGTATCAGAGCCTGCTCTTCTTTTAAGAAGCCGTCTATCTTCTGATGCTGCCTTGTGGAAGCGGCTTCCGCCTTGGCCTCCTCCAGCTCCGAGATGGAAACCATCAGGCCCAGAAGCTGCTCCAGTGTATGGGAAAAGCCGGAAACGGCTTCGTCTGTGCTGCTGTCAGTAAACGCCATATACACTCCTTTTCTAACGGTAGCAAAGCATGCGCTCTGCAATGTGTCTCGCATCCGGGTGATAGCTTCCGGACGCAACGGCCGATTTCAGCCGCATCACCTCGCTCTGACTGGCGCCTTCATCCAGCTTTTCACTCAGCGTCTTTGCCAGCGCGCGCGCAAAACCGGACTCGCTGCCTGCCGCCGGCCGGCGGATAGTCACTTTATCATAATTGCCTGCCGTCTTTTCGGGCGCCGCGCAAGGCTTGTCGGCCGCTGTGGTAAGGGTGCGGAAACCCGTATATTCACTACCTCTTGTATAAAGCTTAACGTTCATGCCGCCCTCCTTTCTTTCGACGGGTCAAATATATACTTTACCTACATTATCGGCAAAAATTCTGGAAGAATAAGTCTGGAGGCAAAATTATCGGTTTTTATAATGGCTTTACAGGGTAAAAAAAACAGGGAAATTACTAATGAATAATGTGATTTGCGCCGATATATATTAGATGGGTTATACACAACATGCACGACAGGAGGAGCTATGGCAAATATTTTGCAGGTGACGACCCCTTCCATAAACAATAGAAACATTATCGACAGCCAGGGGGTTAAAAATGAGGCTGGCGGCCCGCATGTCCAGAATCCCGTTGATCCGACCAGGGTCGTGCGGGCGGATGGCCAGACGAACGGCCAGGCCGGCACCGCGACGGGCGAAGGCGCGTTTGGCATTATTGATTATGAGAGTAATTACGGGGCCTTTGTGCAGAAGCTGGAGGATGCGCTGGGCCTTCCCGGACTTTTAAAACAGCTTATGTTTGATGACCTCGCCAGCCTCGTCACAGGCGAGAAGGCGGAGGTCGGTAATCTGGCTGAGCAGCTTTTTTCCTCGATCCAGACCGATTCACCGGAGGAGCTTATGCAGCTTCTCAAGGAGCAGCAGGCCGCCCAGGTGAAGTTTTCAGGCCCTCTGTTTGACGGCCTGCGCAATCTCCTGGCGCGGAATGCGCCGGAGGGCGTGAAGGATTCGGTGACGGCATTTTTAAAGGCGTTTAATGACTTTTCTTCGGGAGAACATCAGCTTAAGCAGATGCATTCCCTTACCGGCGATATCAGCCGTCTGATGCTGAGCTCATTCCGTGAGGATTTTAACCAGCTTGTGCAGGAGATGGACTGGGAGGCGCAGAATGGCAATACGGAGGCCAACACGGAGGTCATCAACAGCCGCCTGATCCCGTTTCTGTCGAATTACGTTTCGCGCACGCATGACTACGGCCCGATCCGCAACGCTGCGATGATGTTTATTTTTCATGCCGTGAAGTATGAAAACGGCGGGCATGACCGCCTCATGCAGCTTTTTAACCGGATGATCGGAAATAAAGATTTTCAGCAGATGTACAAGGGCGACGCGGAGGAGGATCTGCAGGAGACAGTGAGCGCCCTGGGCCGTCAGACATTCGGAAGGAGCTTTGCCGACGCGTTTTCCACACTTTTGATGAAAGGCGCCAACGGCCAGGCCGGGCTGGAGAATATCCAGCAGTTTTACGATATATTTAACGGGATGCTGCTCAATGAGAGCGTGTATCTTCCTCTGATGCACATCCTGCTCCCCTTCCGTTTTCAGGAAAAGGAGGTTATGTCCGAGGTATGGATCGACCCGGACGCGAAGAAGGACAGCGAGGACGAGGCCAGGAAGATCAAGCTCCTGCTGAAATTCGACGTCCAGAACCTTGGGAAGTTCGACATGGTTATGGCGCTGCAGAACCGCAAGATCGATATGCAGCTCTATGTTCCCGAGCGTCTGTCCGGGGAGAAGGAAGACATACAGGAGAACATAGCGGGAATCTTAAAGAAGAACGGCCTGGGGCTGAACCGTATTCTTGTGAAGAAAAAGGAAAAGGAGATTGGGCTTAAAGAGGCATTCCCGGAATTCAGACAGAAGGAGAGAGGCATTAATGTCAGAATTTGATGAGCTGATGCAGAAAAAGGCGGTAGCCTTAAAATACGATCCGGAGAAGAGCGGGGCCCCGATTGTAGTGGCGTCCGGTATGGGCTATATGGCAGAGCGGATTACGGAGACTGCGTTAGAGGCGGGAGTGCCGGTGTATGAGGATGATTCCTTGGCCAGCCTGCTAAGCCAGATGAAGCTGGGCGCCGCGATTCCGGAAGAATTATATCAGGCAGTTGTTGAAATATATGTATATTTTCTGGGCTATGTGCCGGACGCCGGCCCAGAAGAGGGAGCAGAGGAGGATGGGGAATGGACAGAAGAGCCGGAA
The DNA here is from genome assembly GCF_943193115.1 of Otoolea muris. Lineage (NCBI taxonomy): Bacteria > Bacillati > Bacillota > Clostridia > Lachnospirales > Lachnospiraceae > Otoolea > Otoolea muris. The sequence continues at coordinate 454 of NZ_CALPCY010000004.1, read as the reverse complement.
GTTTAAAAAAGCGCTGCGCCGCGCTTCTTGCACTGTGCATGGCAGTGATGGTTCCCATTACGGCCCTGGCCGCTTCCAGGGCGATCAATAAGGTCAGCGTGCGCGTGGACTCCAGGCTGGAGGCCGGTTCCACCCTTCCGGACATCGGCATCGGGGACGGAACGCCGGAAAAGGGCGGCGTGAATGTGAATGCCGGCAATTCCAAGTACCATGTCACGGACGCCGAGTGGGTCAACAAGGGTTCAAACAAGGAGCTAAAAGCTGCCGACGAACCGCAGATGCGCGTGACGCTGCAGCCCGAGGATGTCAGCGAGGATTATTTCCTTGCAAGCTATAAGGAATCGGACGTGAAGGTCAGCGGCGGCTCCTTTGTGTCTGCCAGGCGGGACGGCGACAGCCTGGTCGTAACGCTGCGAGTCAAGGCCGTCAAAGGCGATTACGACGCCCCGAAGGA